>DATJDE010000248.1:0-6292 GCA_035497595.1 Rhizomicrobium sp.
AATGCGCCCCTGATTGTTGCCATGTTTCAGCACCGCGGTTTGCGTATCGCCAGTTGCGCCGAGGCCGCCAGAACCACCCCAGCCCGCCGCCACCGCCACATATTGCGCGCCATCCACCGTATAGGTGATGGCCGGCGCAATGATCCCGGTCTTCAAATCTTCAGACCAGAGCTTCTTGCCGGTCTTGGCATCATAGGCCGCAAAAATCCCGTCCGAGCCACCGGCGAACAAAAGCCCACCAGCGGTCGTCAGCATCCCGCTGTTCCACGCCCCCGTCATCGGCACCTGCCAGGCCATGGTCTGCGTCACCGGGTTCCAGGCGCGGATAAAGCCTTTGGTCGGTGCCGGCATATTGCCCTTGGCAATTTCGGCGCCGACAATTTTGCCCACTTGCGCAAAATCGCTCACATTCCATGCGCCTGGCTGATAGGCGAGCTTGGGCTGCTGCGCATAAATAAAGCCGCCATCGATCACTGGAATGTAAACCAGCCCGGTTTGCGGATTATACGCCATGGGCTGCCAGTTATGCGCCCCGATCGGCCCCGGAATCTGCACCGATGGCGCACCTTCCTTGTAGCGCGCGGATGGGTTTTCAATCGGCCGCCCGGTTGTCATATCCACACCCTTGGCCCAGGTGATGGTGGTGTAAGGCTTTGCCGAAATCAATTTCCCCGTCTCACGGTCGAGCACATAGAAAAAGCCGTTCTTCGGCGCCTGCATCAGAACGCTGCGTTTTTTCCCATCAATGGTGAGATCAGCCAGAATGATGTGCTGCGTGGCGGTATAATCCCAATCATCGCCCGGCGTTGTCTGATAATGCCATTTCATCTCGCCGGTTTCGGGTTTCAGCGCGACGATGGACGACAGATACAAATTATCCCCGCCACCGGGCGAACGTAAGTTGCGATTCCACGAAGACCCATTGCCGGTGCCGATGTAAAGCAGATCGAGCTTGGGGTCATAGGCCATGGAATCCCATGCTGTGCCACCGCCGCCCTGCACCCACCATTTATGATCGGTGCCGCCGGTGGACCATGTTTTCAACGCCGCCGCCATCGCCGCGTTTTCCGCAGGCTTGGCCGGATCGCCGGGCACCGTATAAAAGCGCCAGCGCAGCTTGCCGCTCTGCGCGTCATAGGCCGAAACATAGCCGCGCACGCCATATTCCGAGCCGCCATTGCCGATCAGCACCAGCCCCTTCACGATGCGCGGTGCGCCCGTGATCGTATAGGGCCGCGTGCGGTCAATCGTATTCACATCCCAAAGCGGTTTGCCGGTTTTCGCATCGAGCTTGACCAGCCGCCCATCCAGCGTGCCGACAAACACGCCGCCCTTCCACAAAGCCACCCCGCGATTGACGACATCGCAACAGGCATAGCGCCCCCATTGCCCCGGCACTTGCGGGTCATAGGCCCATAATTCGCGGCCCGTTTTGGCATCCAGCGCCCACACCTTGCTCCACGATCCCGAAACAAACATCACGCCGTTGGAAACAAGCGGCGTCGCTTCCAGCCCACGCACCGTATTGGTGCGAAATTCCCAGGCCGCGCCGAGCTTGGAGACATTGTCTGTATTGATCGCCGTGAGCGGCGAGAAACGCTGCTCCGAATAAGATCGCCCGTTGGAGAGCCAGTCCCCCTTTCGCGCATCGGCATTGCCAATCGCTGCGCCATCAATAGCTGCGGCCTTGGCAAGGCGCGGCGCGTCATCGTTCTGAGATGCGGCAAAGCCCGCCAGCGGCAAAGTCACCGCAGCCGCCATCACGCCTGCCATTAAAATGCGCATGCCCATGACATCCCCCTGTTGGATTGGCCTTGCAGTCTTAGGCCTATGGGCCAGAAGGCTATCGGAACGACGGCAAACTTGGCAACGCGAGGCGAGGGGGCTGGCGCGGGAATGAACTTAAGGGCCACAGTGTTACGCCCAAAGCACGCCTCATTTGCGCAAGTTTGCGCTAAGAAGGGGAGAGGTTCGGAAAAACAGTGACTCGTGCGCGCGCAAACCAGCAAAGCCTGCCCGCGTCTCCCCCCAGGGGAGGCGGCGGCCCTGTTTGGGCATGGGGCTGGACCAGCGCGCCGATAGTGGGGAGGGGGCTGGTACAGTTGGGTGGGTTCGAACCACCGACCTCCGGATCCACAATCCGGCGCTCTAACCAACTGAGCTACAACTGCACATTCAAAGCGGGGCGGAAGCTATGAGCCCGACCCCTCAAAAGCAAGGCACTGGGGCTGTTGGATACGCAACTATGTCACCCACCAGCAAAGTTCGCCCCAATATGAGCCGTATTGCGCGTTTTACCCTCATTGCGATCGGGATTTTGATCCTGTTGCTGATCGTTTTACCGCTTCTGATCCCGCTCTCCGTCTATAAAGGCCGGGTGGAGGGGGAGCTTTCTGGAGCACTGGGGCGCCCCTTGCGAATCGAAGGGCCGCTAAAGCTCACCATATTCCCCGAGCTGGGTCTCAAGGCCGATCAAGTGGTGGTGGCCAACGTGCCCAGCGGACAGGCCCCCTATCTGGCGCGCGCCGACGAGGTGCGAATCACCGCCCGCTTCCGGGCCTTGTTCGCAGGCAGAATTGAGCTTTCCCGGGTCGAGGTGAGCCACCCCGATTTCCGCTTCGAGGTGGATGCGCAAGGCCGCGCCAACTGGAACGTCGCGCCTGCGCAATCGCGCCCCTCCGGCATCCTCGACCGGATGAAAACCTCCGTCGCGGAAGTCCGGCTGATCGACGGGACGGTCCGTTATGAAGATGTCCGCAGCAACACCCGCGAAGACATTCAAAACCTCGATGCAACGCTCACCTGGTTCGGCAAGACCCTGGCGCTCGATGGCGAGGTCACCGATAGCGGCGAACGCATCGCCTTTGTGGCCAAGGCGACCGACCCAACCGCGCTGGTCAATGCCAAAAGCTCTCATGTCGATCTTTCTCTCACCTCCGATCTGGTGCAGGCGAGCTTTAAAGGCGCGCTCAAACTCAATGGGCCGGCAGATGGCACGCTGAAATTCGATACGCCGTCTTTGCGCAAACTCGCCGCCTGGCGCGGGCGGGGCCTGCCCAATGTCGGCGGCCTCGGCACTTTTTCCATCGAAGCCCAACTCTCGCGCCGTGATCGTGGCTACACCCTCAGCGACCTCAAGCTCGCTCTCGATGACACCACCATGAACGGCGTGCTCACGGTCGACAATTCTCAAGCCCGTTCGCGCCTCAGCGGGCACCTGTCGCTCGACCGGTTGGCTGTCGATCCCTACATCCTGCCGCCCGGCGCCAAACGAAACATGCGCGCCACGGCCTGGGACACAGCCCCGTTCAACCTGATGCTGCTCACCGTGTTCGACGCCGATCTCCAGCTCGAGATTGCGCAGCTCAACATCCGGTCGCTCACGCTGCAAAACCTGGCCTTTCCCCTGCACCTGAAACAGGGCGTGCTCGACATGCGGATCGGCCAGTTTGCGCTCAATGGCGGCAATGGCGCGCTCGATCTCACGGTCGATGCCGCCCAGACCGTGCCGTCCTTCCGCGCGCGCCTCAATCTGCGCCGTTTCGCAGCCAAGCCGCTCCTTGCCGCAACCCTTGGTGTTACAGGTCTCGATGGCAGCGGCACGCTCAATCTCGATGCCACCACACGCGGCGGCTCGGTTGCCGCCATGATCAAAGGCCTGTGGGGCCGCGGCGACATCATGCTTGAGAATGGCCGCATGCAGGGTGCCGATCTCGAACTCGGGGGCCGCGCCGCCCATCTTGGCGCGCCGGCTGCCGCAACGGCACCTGCAGCCGCAATGCGCTTTACCTCCTTGCGCGGCAGCTTCGCGCTCGCGCGCGGCGTCCTGCACAACGAAGATTTCGGCCTCTCCAATCCCATCGTTGAAATTCTGGGCGGCGGCACGGTCGATCTGTCGGCCCGCACGCTCAACTTCACCTTCCGCCCGCGCGCACGGCTTGAACGCGACGAACGCCCGATGAATACCATCAGCGATTTCAGCGCGCCGTTCAGCCTGAGCGGCGCATGGACCGCGCTGCGCCATGGCACGGCCTCAACGCCGTAAACGCAAATTCAGGATTGCAGAATCCCGCATTGGTGCAACGCACCACCATCTTGCAAATTCCCCCACAATTTTACGCAGTTGTGTCCAACCTTGCGGTTGACTCGCAACATGTCGCAACCCCACATGCCTGCAAGGTTGCACCACGCCAAAGAGAGTGAATGATCGCACGCATATTGAAATGCCCGATGGTGAAAAAAGTCGTGCCGTTTGTCCTCGGCGCCGCGATCATGTCGTTCGCGCTCGTGATGCAGCAGGCCCAGGCAGAGGCGAATAAAGAGCGGCTGGCTCAATATCGTGCTGCGGCTGTTCATGCCGCGACGACTGTGGATGATGGCGAACCCGCGCGCCGCTAGAACTGAAACGTGCCGGTGAGCACCCAAACCGTCTCGCCATCCGGCGCCCAAAGTGGAAACACAGCGATCTCGTTGCGCATCCTCTCCATATTATGAAGCATGACGCGGTCCAGCGCGAAATTCGGCCTGCGCCGCGTCGCCGCCGCTTTGGCGCCGCCAAGCATCATCGCCAGCATTTGCGGATCGTCATAGACAAACAATTCTGAAATCAGAACGCCGGTAATATCCCGCCCGAACCGGTTGGTGAGCGCCGATCCCACCAGCCGCATCCGCCCGTCGCGCCAATCATCCACCGGCTCGGTGACGGCAACATTGGCCAGCACCCGCATCAGCGCCCGGTTGGGAATATCGCGCCCCATGCGCATCCCGCCCTTGGCCTCGCAGCTCTGCCAATAGTTCAGCAGCGCAACCGAGTTTGGGTGTTCCGGTGTCTTCCGCGGTTCAAGCAGATACTCATAGTCTTCCGACGGCTCAAGAAACGCCGCACGGCCCAGTAACACCGCACCAGACATCACAAACACCCGTTATCCGGGTATCAGTTGAGCACTACCCGGTTTCACACCGGTTAACGCACCGCGAGGAACCCGGGGCACCTGCGTCGCTTAACCCAGGTCCGGCCTGTCGAAGAAAAACAGCCCGCCCATATGCCAGCCGGGCGCCCCGTCAGGCCCATAGATCGGGAAATGCACGGTCTCCATCCGCATCAACACCTCACGCCCGCGTTCCACAGTGGAGTCCATGAAAAACGGCTTGCGGCTGCGCTGTGCCGCCAGAGCCAGCTCGCACAAAACGCGGTGCCCAGCCTGATTGTCGGCAAAAATCTCCGACCCGCGCATTCCCGTTATATCGCGCCCAAAACGGATCATCAGCGCCTGTCCAGCCAGCCGGGTAAAGGAATCCGCCCAATCGTCGATGGCCTCCACAATGGAGATATGGGCGAGAAACCGGGCGAGCTTGCGCGAAGGAATATCGCGCCCCATCCGCATCCCGCCGTCCGCTTCATAATGCTGCCAGATCTTCAGCAGCGCACGGGCCGGGGCCAGTTCTGGCGCGGCCTTCAACATGGTGGGGTAATTGAACTCTGCGGAAGGGTCATGGATCGGCATGCCCAAAATCACTCTGTCAGACACCATGCAAAGCCCCCGTTGCAACCGATGATAGCCGATTTCCCGGTGTATTACTCCAAGTCGCACAGATGCACAAAGCACGAACACCCCCTATATTGGGGCCATGGCACATAATAATGGCATGATCCCCCGCAAACCCCGGGCGGCCAGCGGCAAGGCCAAGGCCAATGCGGCCAAATTCAGCGCCGCCGTGGCTGCTTCCCCCATCGCGCCTGAAGGCACGGCCTACGATCCAGCGCCCCTGCCGCCGACCGGAGCAGACGCCGCCACCTTCGTCCCCCACCGCCCCCAGCGGCCGGAAAAATCCGAAGGCGGCAAACGCTTCAAATTGGTCAGCGAATATGAACCGGCAGGCGACCAGCCCACCGCCATCAGAGATCTGGTGAGCGCCGCCAATGCGCAGGAGCGCGATCAGGTCCTCCTCGGCGTCACCGGCTCGGGCAAAACCTTCACCATGGCCCAGGTGATCGCCACGGTGCAGCGCCCGGCGCTGATCCTCGCGCCGAACAAAACCCTGGCGGCCCAATTATACGCGGAGATGAAATCCTTCTTCCCCGAAAACGCGGTGGAATATTTCGTCTCGTATTACGATTACTACCAGCCCGAAGCCTATATCCCGCGCACCGACACCTATATCGAAAAGGATTCCTCGATAAACGAGGAGATCGACCGGATGCGCCACGCCGCCACCCGCGCGATCCTGGAGCGCGATGACGTCATCATCGTCGCCTCGGTCTCCTGCATCTACGGCATAGGCTCGGTCGAAA
>DATJDE010000249.1:0-1923 GCA_035497595.1 Rhizomicrobium sp.
CTCACTTCCTCCAGGCGTCCCATGCGCCGGATCGGTTGATGCGCATACCCGACCTCGGTGACGTTCTTCGTCATGCGCGTACCCTCGATCGGTCCGGGATGCACGGAGACGACGCGAATATTGTCGCGGCCAAGGTCAAGCGCCGCTGCCTTGGTCAATCCCCGCACCGCCCATTTGGAGGTGACATAGGCCGCGTTCGACGGATAGGCGATCATCCCCGACGTTGACGAGATGTTGATGATGGAACCACCACCGGCGTCGCGCAGCGCCGGTGCAACCGCCTGAATGCCATGAAGAACGCCCATCACATTCACGTCGAGCATACGGCGGAACTCATCGGCGCTCGTGGCCTCCACCGTTTTATAGCCCGTAATACCGGCATTGTTCACCAGCGAATGGATCGCACCGAATTTCGCACGGGCGACCTGGACAAGGTTCCGCCAATCTTCAGGACTGCACACATCCAGTTTCACGAAAAGGCAGGAACCGCCGATCGATCCGGCAATCTCTCTGCCCTCGTCTTCAAGGATGTCGCCAATGACCACGTGGGCGCCTTCCGCGCACAGCATTCTGACATGGGCTGCGCCCATGCCGCGCCCGCCGCCAGTGACGATGATTGTCTGTCCCGATACTCTGCCCATGCCCACACCCTGTTTCAGTTGATCGCGAATTTCCCTGTTTCGCGGCGGTCAAACCCATGCTCAATCTGTCCCGCAGCGGCCGCGCCACCGATAGGGGTGGGCCGCAGTTGACGTCAATAAACAAACTATGTTTGATTTAATCGGATCAAGCAACATAGACCGTGCGTTTCAGGGAGCAAACAGAAGATGGGATCGGGAAACCTTTACGGGTGCCTCAGTTTTTGGGCCCGGCGGTGGCCCAATCGGGTCGCGATCTGTTGTCCTGACTCAGTTGTGACATGGGGGGAGCTTGAGGTCGCGAGCAACAGGATCGGGGCCAACCTCTATGGCCGCGGCATCAGCCGCGGCGGCGCCGTCGGAATCCTGATGAGCAACCGCGCCGAATTCGCGGAAGTGATGTTCGGCACCTTCCGGGCGGGCGCCGCGCTTGTGCTTTTGAACGTGCGCTATACTGCCCGTGAAATGGTGCACCCGGTTCTGGATTCGGGGTTGCGCCTGATTGTGACGGAAGAAAAATTCCTTCCGCAACTCAAGGAAGTTCGCGAAACCGTTGCGGACCTTGAAGTCTATGTGGTCGATGCGCCAGAGGGCGAACGTCACCTGAAAGACCTGAAATCTGCCAATGTAAGCCCGCCGGATGTGGCTGTCAGCGCCGATGACATCGCGCTGATCTGCTATACGTCAGGCACCACCGGCGTGCCGAAGGGTGCGATTTTGAGCCACGGAAACATCTTTTCCGCTGCGGCTGCCAAAGCCTTTGCCATGGGCCAGAATTTCAACGACCGCGCATTGATGCCGCTGCCGCTCGCTTTCACCGGCGGCGCGGTCGGGCTACTCCGCGATGGCGTGATCCCCGGCTCGACCATCTATCTCATTCCTGCAAGCGATCCTGGCGCATTTCTGGAATTGATCGAGCGTGAGAAGATCACCTCCGTCGCTTGTGTGCCGGTGTTTTACGAGCAGATGCTTGCGCACCGCAATTTCGGCAATACGGATTTTTCAAGCCTGCGCTATGTCGTGGCGGGCGGCGGCGTTCCCTCCTTGCATCTTCTGAAATCCTGGCAGAAGCGCGGCGTGGCTCTGGTACAGGGCTATGGCCTGACCGAAGCGGCGGGCTCCTACTGCACAATTCTCTTCGATGAGGATGCGGAACGAAAACTCGGATGCGCCGGGCGCGTTCTACCCAATGTCGATATGAAGCTGCTCACCGAAGATGGCAGAACCGCGCGAACCGGCGAGGTGGGTGAAATCCTGATCCGCGGGCCCATCGTGACGCGGGGCT
>DATJDE010000250.1:0-1684 GCA_035497595.1 Rhizomicrobium sp.
TTGCCGCGCCCTTCGTCAGCTACCAATACAATCCCGAATATGTCTGGGATTACGAAGGTTTCGTGCGCGCCTCGCTGCTCGATAGCCAGGTGACGCTAACGGCAAACGTCTTCTACAACACCTACAAGGATCTCCAGCTCCCCTTCGCGCTGTCGGCGCTCTCGACCGTGATCCGCAATGCCGAGCGCGCCACCACCTATGGCGCCGAAGCCACCGCCCACTACCGGCCCATGCATATGATCGATCTGTTCGCCAGCATCGGTCTGCTGCAAACCAGGGTCGATCGCTCCGCCGATCCTTCGCTCCAGGGCAATGATCTGGCGCGTTCACCCGCCTTCACCAGCTCTGTCGGCTTCAACGTCACACCCTGGCAAAAGCTCATGCTCAATGCTGACTTGCGCTACACAGATGCCTATTACTCCGATGCAACCAGCACCGCACGCGGGCGCACCAAGCCCCATGCACTGGTCAACGCGCAAGTGTCCTACAGCTTCGATGTAGCGCGCGTGTTCGTGGCAACCCGCAATCTCT
Organism: Rhizomicrobium sp.; assembly: GCA_035497595.1. Taxonomy (GTDB): domain Bacteria; phylum Pseudomonadota; class Alphaproteobacteria; order Micropepsales; family Micropepsaceae; genus Rhizomicrobium. The sequence goes on from DATJDE010000250.1 coordinate 532, forward strand.
TCGACTCCCGGGCCGCCATCGCCATTCTTCCGGGCGCAACCGCTGCCCTGGACGCTGTAACGATCACCGAACCGCGAACCTTTACCATCGGCATTGAAAAAGCGTTTTGAACATGGCGATGACCCAGCAGACCATCAAGCGTTGGTATCTGGTCCACAAATGGACCAGCCTGATCTCCACGGTGTTTCTGCTGATGCTTTGCATCACCGGCCTGCCATTGATCTTTCATGATGAGATCGATGCCGCCATGGGCGGGCCAAAACCGGCGGCCACGGTTCCTCTAGGCGCCAAAGTCGATCTGGATCGCGTCGTCGCCACCGCGCTGAAAGACCATCCCGGCCATGTGGTCACCTTTCTGGGGTGGGATCTGAACGAGCCCATCGTCGCCGCCTTCACAGCACCGTCCCACACCGCGCCGCCCGATGCATTGAATACCGACATGTTCGACGCCCGCACCGGCGAAAAACTGACGCGCAAAGCCGGGTATGATTCCGTTTCGGATTTCCTGCTCGAATTGCACGAAGCCATGTTCGCGGGCCTGCCGGGCACCCTGTTTCTGGGCGGCATGGGCCTATTGCTCGTGGCCGCCCTGGTGTCAGGCGTGGTGGTCTATGTTCCGTTCATGCGCAAACTGCGCTTCGCCACCGTTCGCAAAGATCGCAGCACACGCCTCAAATGGCTCGACCTGCACAATGTGATCGGCATCGTCACCTTGGCCTGGCTGATGGTGGTCGGCGTCACCGGTGTGATCAACACGCTTTCGGTCCCGGCTGCCGCGTTGTGGCAGGGGAGTGAGTTGGTCGACATGCTGAAACCCTATCGCGCTTTGCCGCCGCCCAAGCGTCTGGCCTCCGTCAATCTGGTGCTCGCCAACGCCCTCAAGACATCGCCGGGCATGAGCCCGGCCAGTCTGGCCTTCCCCGGAACAGCGTTCGCCAGCCCCCGCCATTTCACGGTTTTCCTGCGCGGCAGCACACCTGTCACCCGGCGGCTCATCGCACCAAGGTTGGTCGATGCGGCCACCGGCGAAGTCGTCGCCATGCGCGACATGCCGCTCTATGTGAAAACCCTGTTTCTCTCGCAGCCGCTGCATTTCGGAGATTATGCAGGCCTGCCTTTAAGTGTGCCATGGCGGCGACGCGGTCTCCGCAAT
>DATJDE010000251.1:0-2137 GCA_035497595.1 Rhizomicrobium sp.
ATTGTGACGGACCTGCCCTCCCCGCTCGACAGCCGGGCGCAGCTGACTTTTATGAAGTCGAAGGTGATTGATGACCCGGACGCGGTGCAGTATCGCCCGCGGTTGATTGAGGTTGCGCCGGGGCATTTGGTGGCGGAGCACGATTGAGCGACGCAACAAAAGACGTGACGTTCTCGCTGGGGTCTTGACACGGTATTGATGTCACCTGGGTGGCCCGCACTTGGCGGGCCATGACAAGAGGTTTTTATTTTAAGCGTTTCACTTTGAAAAGTTTGGTGTTGTTGCTGATGGTCATGGAATAGCTGCCGAGGAAGGCGCGTTCGATGGTGACGGTGTTGTCTTTTGGGATTTTGGCAAAGCTGGCTTTGCCGCTGTCGGATGAAAGCTGGCTCCAGACTTGGCCGTTGGCGAGGAAGACGATGAATTTGCCGGATGCGTTTTTGGCATAGTCGCTGAGTTTGGCGGTAATGCTTTCCACACTTTCCTTTTCGATTGCGGCCTGCTGTTCCGGCGTTTTGGGGATGCGTTCTTCGCCGAACGCTTGAGGCGTGGCCTGGGGTTTGTCTTCACCGCCGCCGAACAGATTGTCGAGGCCGAACCAGCTTTCCTTTTCTGCGCGGGTGGGCGGCGCAGGCGGGCGGAACTGTGGGGCCAGCTGGTCGTAACAGGCAAGACGCGCGGGTCCTTGCGCTATTGCGGCGCAGTGGGCCAGGGATTGCAGCAAGCTATCCGGCGGCGCTGCGTGTGCGAGATTGGGGGCAAGGCAGAGCGCGGCAACAAGGCCGCAGGCATTGCGGTTCATCTTCGGTGTTCCTTCCCGATTCATCCCCAACGGGCGTGATGATATGATATGCAGCACTGCTGTTCGAGAGGTTCATTGATGATGCGATTGAGGCTTGTGGCATTGGCCGCACGGACGTTGGGTGGGCTGGCCCTGGCTGGACTGGCCTTGGCTGGACTGGCGCTTGTGGCTGCCTGTTCCCCGGAACCCAAGGGCGATGCGCCGATGACGATCAATCGCGGCAATGGCAGCGAGATCAAAAGCCTCGATCCGCATTACATCGACACAACGTATGAAGCCAATGTGCTTGGCGAAATTCTGATGGGGCTGGTGACCGATGGCCCGGCGGGGGAGGCTATTCCCGGCGCCGCCACGAGCTGGGAAGTTTCGCCAGACGGCCTGACCTGGACCTTTCACATCCGCGATCATCTGTGGTCGGACGGGGTGCCGGTGACATCCCATGATTTTGTGTTTGCGTTTCGCAGGCTGCTGGAACCGACGCGCGCCGCACCTTACGCCTATAATATCTGGGTGTTCAAAAATGCGCATGCGGTGAATGCGGGCAAGCTGCCGGGCACGGCGCTGGGGGTGGAAGCGCCCGACGACAAGACGCTGATTATTCACCTTGAACATGCCGCGCCCTATCTGCCTGAACTTTTGATGCATCAAACGGCCTATCCGCTGCCGCGCCATGTGTTGGCGGTGAAGGGGGATGGCTGGTCGCGCACGGAAAATTTTGTCGGCAATGCGGCCTATCTGCCGAAGAAATGGGTGCCGAATGACCGGCTGGTGCTGGTGAAGAACCCGCGCTTTTACGATGCGAAGAATGTGAAGATTGAGATTGCCAATTTCTTCCCGACGCAGGACAGCCAGGCCGCGCTGAAACAGATGCGGGCGGGCGAATTGGACACGCAGACCCCGCTGCCGGCGACCGAGATCATCTGGCTGCGCAAGCACATGCCCCATACGCTGCAAATGGCCGATTATCTGGGCGTTTCGTACCTCACCTTCAACCAGACGCGCAAAGCGTTCAACGATCCGCGATTGCGCGAGGCGTTGAGTTTGGCGTTCGACCGTGAATCCATCAACAATGATGTGCTGCGGTTCGGCGAGAAATCGGCCTATGCTTTTGTGCCGCCGGGCACGGCCAACTATCCCGGCACCGCCAGGCTGAAATTCGCAAACATGCCGCAAGCGGCGCGCATCGAGCGCGCCCGCAAGCTGATGGCCGAGATGGGTTATGGGCCTGCCAAACATTTCCGCACCAGCTATGAGACGACGCAAGACCCGGACAATGTGCGGGTGGCGGCGGCCTTGCAGCAGATGTGGCGCAAGATTTACGTGGATGTGGATATT
>DATJDE010000252.1:0-4779 GCA_035497595.1 Rhizomicrobium sp.
CTCCAGCGGCCGCCAGCCAACCGAGACGCGGCCCGACCAGAGGTTGCGCCCGTCAATCGACGAGTCGGTCAGTTCGTTGAAAGAATATCCATCGCGTTTCGTCCACTCGCCCGCGATGCGAATGGCGACCCGGTCATCAACGATCGGAATGTTCACCATGGCTTCAAGGCGGCGCTGTTTGTAATTGCCGACTTCAGCAGAGCCCATGGCCTCGAACTGGTCGGTTGGTTTGGCGGATGTGATGTTCACCACGCCCGCAGTCGCATTGCGGCCATACAGCGTGCCTTGCGGCCCACGCAGCACTTCGACTTGCGCGACGTCAAAGAATTCCTGCTCAAAGAAGTGATTGCGGATAAACGGCGTATCGTTAAACGCCACCGCCACCGCCGGATCGGTGGTCACCGAAATTGCCTGTGTGCCGATCCCGCGAATCTGGATGCTGTAACCGGAGAAATTCGTCTTGGTGAAGGTCAGGTTCGGCACCTGCTTGACCAGATCCGGCCCGCCATTGGTCTGCGTGGCGGTCAACTGTTCCTGGCTCAGTGCCGTAATGGAAATGGGGATGGACTGTACGTCCGCCCCGCCAAGTTTGGACGAGGTAACGGTGACGGTTTCCACCGCATGGGGTGCAGGCGTCGCTTGCGCAAACTGCATCGCCGGCAAATCATGCAACATGCTCGATTTCTGCTCGCGCACAATCGCGATCCCGCCGGCGGCATGACGGCGCATGGTGAAACCGGTGCCCGAAAGAATGCGCGACAGCGCATCATCCGGTGCCAGATCGCCGCGCGCCCCAGAGGTGCGCGCGCCCTGCACCGCATCGGCAGAATACATCAGCGGCACGCCTGTCTGCTTGCCATACACGCTAAGCGCGGTCTTCAAATCGCCGCCCGGAATGTTGAAGTCCGCTGCAAAAGCCGCGCAAGGCACCGTTGCCGCCGTTACTAGCAACATAGTCAGATAGACAGATTTTCTCATCTTCCCCCCGTTGAATCTTGCAAATACAGTCCCGGAAACGATGTCCGGCTCAGCGCAAAATCAGGATTTCGTTTTTGCGTTCTTTAACCTTCAGGCCCAGAACATCCTGTGCCAGTTCGGTGAACGCCTCGATATTGTTGGTCGGAAACGTGCCGCCAATGGCGATGCGCGCAGCAGAGGGCGCAATCACCAGCTTGCGGGTGTTGTAGCGGTTGAACTGCGTGGCGGCATCGGCGAGCGTGGCGTTGTCCAGCACCAGCACCCCATGGCGCCAGCCAAGTTCTTCCGCCAGCTTTTGCGCAGGCTTGCGCGTCACCACCGTATTATGCCCTGTCACCACCGCAACATCGCCGACAGACAGCAGATTGCTCCGCGCACCGGCAGGGCCTTCAGTCGCATCAAGCCGCACAAGCCCTTCGGTCACCGCAACCTCCAGCGTGTCAGACGCTGCGTGGCGCACCAGAAACTTTGTGCCCAGATCGGTAACGCGATGCTGCCCGACACGCACAGTAAAAGGGCGCGCCGCATCATGGGCGATGTGAAAATAGGCTTCCCCGCGCTCCAGCGTCGCTTTACGCACTTTCCCGCTATAAACAAGGCGCAACACCGTGTCGGTGTTGAGTTCGATCTGCGAACCATCGGCCAGTTTCAGCGTCTCGCGCCCACCAACCGCCGTGGTATAAATCTTCTCGCGCGGCTCACCGAAATAAGCCCCCGCGCTCAGGCCCACAAGCGCCAGTACCACCATGGCCGCCGCAATCCGAAGCACCACACCCCCGCGCGCCTTCACATCACGCACAAGCCCACGACGCGGCGCACGCAATGCCCCCAACCGCGACGTATATCCCCAGGCCGCTTCCAACCGCAGAAAGGCGATGCGATGGGCCGGTGTTTCACTCAGCCATGCCTGAAGCGACGCCTCATCGCCCTCGCCCCAATTGTCCGTCACACGCCGCGCCAGCCAATCGGATGCCGCCGCCTCAACCTCGTCGGCGCGCCCGAATGTCAGATCATTCGCCTCTGCCTCGCCGCTCATGATTTGCGCCCCAATTCACCTGGATCGCCATAAATCATGTCGGCCAGCGCACGCATGCCCTTGGCCAGATGCCACTTCACGGTTTCCTCGCCAATGCCCATGCGCTGCGCAATTTCCTGACGCGACAATTCCTCGATCTGCTTGAGCACAACCACCTCGCGCGAACGCTCCGGCAACCGGTCAAGCGCTGCCTGCACCCGGCGCAACGTGTCTTTGCCAATCGCCACCGCTTCCGGCCCCGGCGTATCCGCCGCGACACCCAGCGCATCCAAATCGGCCACCGCCTCGATCGAAACCACCTGCTCGCGTCGCACCCGGTTGATCATCAGGTTGCGCGCAGTGGCAAACACAAAGGGCTTTGCAGGCTGGGGGATTTGGCGGCGCGCGGCCTCATAGACCCGCACATAGACGTCCTGGCGCATATCGGCGATCTCGCTTTTGTTGCTCCAGTTGCGCCGCAGAAACTGCATGAGCACGGATTCGAGCGGGAGAACCTCGCGCACGAACCACGCATCCACCTCGGACACGGTCACGCCATCACCCAATTGAGGCGTCCTGCCGTTTCCACCAATTTCCGATGACCCCGTCATCCTCGCCCAGCTCTTTCGTGCCTGGAGGCCCAAGCCCATACCTATCTAAACAAAGATATGAGCCCGACGGGGGGGACCTCGCCGGCATTTTGCGAAAAAAGGGGAAATGTGAGAGGGAGCGAACGCGCTACAACCGCAGTCCTGCAAAGCAGGCATGGGTTGTATCAGCTATGCGCACCCGCAATAGCGCCTTCGGCGTACAGCAATCTCATCTGCCGTGAAACCCCAGCGCAAGAAGACATCGTCCGTATGGGTTCCCGGGGCGGCAATGGGGTTGAGGCTCGTGGCAGTGCGGCTGAACCGGGGGGCTGTATCAACCCATCCACCTGCGCAAACACACCGCGCGCATCATTATGTGGGTGATGCGGCGTTTCGGTGAGGAACACGTTCGTCGTCAGGCCGCTGTCATCTGAATTTGAGTAAGGTCCGGTGACGGCCGTCGTGTTGAACACATTCTTGAGATAGCCCACCGCTGCTAACCATTCTGATTGGTCAGGATCAGTGCCAGGTTGACGGTGCTGTAGCCGCGCAAGCGATCATATGGATTGTCGTTGAAGACGCGGGCCCAGGACACATCTTGCCAGTAAAAATCGCTGCGCAGAGTTGCGGCCTAATCTGCTGTGATGGGTAGCCGCATCTGCTTATAAGTGATTGGTTCTATATAAATTTCCTCTATCGATGCTGATTTTGACCGTTGTCGGAAGTCACAGACAGCCAACAGGCGTAACGTTGGACTTGATAGGGCGACGCGAAGCACAATAAAAGTAACACGCGCACCCAAGCGGTGAAGCCCGCTTTAGACGTTCCTAGCAGACATCGTGTGCGCTAGGCCGAGGAACGAGCAGTACCATCTCCAGCAAGCCTTTTGGCTGGATTGGCGCTGCTTCGTCCATTTTGGTCGTTCCAGCGCTAAGAAAGCCAAGAAGGTTCGCTCAAATTTAGGAGTGAATCGATGTCTGATACGACTATTCGGCGTCTGCGCCGGTCTGCGGCTTCCGAATATTTAAAGGAAAAATGGGGTATCGAGCGTAAACCGACGACCCTCGCAAAACTTGCATGCATCGGGGGGGGGGGCCACGCTTCCAGACGGTAAATCGCATCCCGCTTTATCCAGAAGCAGAGCTCGACGCATGGGCAGAAGGTCTTCTTTCGCCCCTCAGAACATCCACCTCTAGTCCCTAGGCACAGCGGCTTGCATCCGGAGTCAAACTTCGGTTGCGGATCCACTAGTAAAGACATTGAGGGTGCGGAATGAACAAGCCCACAGAGACGCACGTAACAACGCCTGCTCGCTGCCATTGGTGCGGGAAGCCCTTACCGCGGCGCCAGATCGCTATCATCAGCGCACTCTAACAGGCAGGGAACCAGCGGGCCCATAGTCATGCGCCAATGCATACCACAGCCCATTTAACGCATTTGTCTCCAAAGCCGCGATGCGTAATGCATAGTCCATCGCCATAGCGATATTTCCTTGGAATCGCTCAGAGAAACGGGAAGATCTGCTTGCAAGACGATTTATTTGGACACGTCCGGACGCTTATCGGCAGACGGTCGGAAAGCTGTCCAGCTATTCGGATATTGAAAGCACCCAGTAATTCAACACTGGGGCGCAGATTCCGCGGTTTGAAGAGCCGGGCCAGTAGGAACACGGGCGCCTTTGACAACCTGCCGTGCGACGGCGTTGGAGCCCATTCTCCATTCAACACAGTTTGCGGAGCGTTGCGGCCCTTCGCATTCCGCCATTCATCTTATCCGGAGACCATCTGATGGATTTCGAACGAACGCCCGAGCAACGCGCTTTCGATGAAAGCATTCGCCGCTTCGCAAGAGACCACCTGGCTGAAGGCGCCCTAGAACGGGCGCATGACAGTGCCTACCCATGGGGCATCGCCAAAATGCTGGCGCAGCAGGGGCTGCTGGGCATTTTGATACCAGAATCGGAAGGCGGACAGGGCGGCAGCCTGATGGACGCCGTCATCGCAATCCAGGCGCTCGCCTCCTATTGCCCCAAAAGCGCGGATATTGTGCAGGCTGGAAACTTTGGCGCCATCCGCACCTTTGCGGAATATGCAAGCGCCGAACAGAAGGCGCGCTACCTGCCCGGCCTTTTGACCGGGGAGACGCTGATCGGACTGGGCATGAGCGAGCCCGAGGCCGGGTCTGCGGTTACCGATC
>DATJDE010000253.1:0-4074 GCA_035497595.1 Rhizomicrobium sp.
GGATGGCGGCGGAAACGGTCCAGTCCGATGATTGCGGCTGGAAAATAAGACTGCCTTCGAAGCCGAAAGCATGGCGCAAGGGATGCATGACCCGGCTGAACAGCGCTGGGTCATAGGCATCGGGGAAGACTTTATAATCCGCCCCTTCCGGAGACGGGACGGGCTGCACGGCCATAAAGGGCGCGTTGAAAGGGCGGCTGACGCCTTGCAGACTTTCCATCTGCCCACCCAGTTCGATCCAGAGGGTCGGACGGCTTGCATCTTCCGCTTTGGCGACAGTGGCCGAAGACATGTAGGCCACGAGCGCCAGCGCCGAAACGGTGGTGAGCAGATGTCTGGAGATGTGGCTGTGCGTTTCGTTTGAGATCAGTTCGCTCATTGTTGGATTCCCCCCGTAGAAATTTCCCTCAACATGTCATTCCCGGCCGAGTGATGCGTTTGCATCGCGAGGGGAAGGGAACCCAGGTGCGAGATACCGTTTGGTGTTTGACGCCTGGGTCCCCTTCCCTCACACCGCGCGCCAAGCGCGCGGTATTCGCCGGGGATGACAGGTGAGGTGTGCGTGATGACGTTCCTCTTCATCGCGCTCACCAGTTTTTTGTGACACGCACGCCGAACAGGCGTGGGTCGGTGATGAAGACGTTGGTGGTCAGGCCGCTGTCATCCGAGTTGAGGAAGGCGCCGGTGACCGATGTGGTATCCAGCACGTTCTTCACATAGCCCATCACCTGCCAGCCATCCTGACTGGTGAGGATGAGCGCGAGGTTGACGTTGGTGTAGCCGCGAATACGGTCATACGGGCGATCATTGAAGACGCGCGCCCAGGAATAATCCTGCCAGTAATAATCGCCGCGCAGGGTGCCCGCCCAATTATCGTTCAGCGGGATGCTGTATTCCGCCGAGAAGGACGCCGTCAGTGGCGGCGCGTTCGGCAGTTCGTTACCGCTCAGGTTTTTCGAGAAGCCTGCGCCGTTGTTGGGCGCGGTGGTGGGATCGAAGCCGTAATAATGCGAGCCATCGGACAAGATCATGTCGGTGTCCGGGTCATAGGGACCTCCTACGAAAGCCGCCGTTGAAACCGGATCGTTCATGCTGGAATAGGCGTTGTTGCAGGCGGAGACAGCGGGATTACCCTGCCCCACATTGGCGTAATGAAGCAGCATCGCCCGCACCACTTCCTTCGGGAGGATGCAGTTGGAGGGCAGCGTGATGAAAGGTTTGAAGACCATCCAGTCGTCATGCCCGGCGGTGCGATCCATCAGATCGACCGACTGCGAACCTTTGGCGAGGCGGGTCTGTTCATAGCCGCCCGCGAAACGAAAGCGCAGGCCAGGCATCGGCTCATAGGTGGCTTCGATCTCAGCCCCTTTCACCGAGGCGTCGAAGTTCAGATTGATCGAGGTGCGATCCACGATCTCCGAAATCTGATAGCCTGTGTAATCGTAATAGAAGACATTGCCGTTGAAGGTGATTGCGCCATCCATCAATGTGTTCTTGGTGCCGAGTTCGAAGGCGTGGATATATTCCGGTTCGAACGTCAGCGGATGAATGGGCACACCGGAAACCAGATTGGAGCTATAGCCGGAGAGCACCGCACCGGGTGGGTTGGCGCCGCCTGCTTTATAGCCGCGTGCATAAGAGGCGTAGATCAGGGTCTGATCGGTGAAATCGAGTTTTGGTGTCCAGCTGGCGGCGAAGCGGCCGGTGAACTTTTTCCATTCCTGATCGACCACGCCGGTTGAGGCATAGCCATAGCCATTGGCGATAAGTTCACTGGGGATAAGGGTGAAGTGTTTCTGGTCGTCGGTCCAGCGCACCCCGCCCGTCAGCTTGATGTCGTCGGCAACCTGATAATAAGCCTCGCCGAACAGGGCGTAAGAATTGAGCAGATAGGGATTCTGGCTGAGAAAATAATTGTGACCCTTGGAGTTCACGCTGTCGAGCGAATTGGGATCGATGTAATAGCAGGACGATGTGGGTTGGCCCGCGCCCTGATCCGGCACGTTGTATTCTGGATAAAAGCCGCCGGTGCGCAAAGTGCAATTGCCCGAAAGCGCATCCACATTGTCTGTGACGCCGGGTATCCAGGGTGTTTGGCGCATGCTGCCGTTCAGCCCCGAATAGGTTGTGAACATGGTCAGCGTATTGGCGAAGACAAAGTAATCTTCCTCGGTCTCGTAATGCATGAAATTGCCGCCGACGCTGAAATTCAGCGGGCCGTCGAATTTGGAGGCAAGGCGGATTTCCTGATTCAACTGCCAGGCATGTTCGCGCGAAATATCCTGCACGACGAGACGGCTGCTGCAGCCAAGTTGAGGATCGCAGAATTCGCCATCGTCGTTCACTGTCGTTAGCCCACGCGTGCCGGTAATGGTGTTTTTCTGAAACATATCCGGCGCGGTGTTGAAACGATTGTAGTCCTCCGTCGACCAGAGAAAATCCTGATTGTAGCCGCTCTGTGAGGTGAGGGTCAGGCCGGGCGCGACACCGACATCGACATTGAACTGAATAGTGTCGTTCTTGGATTTGTAGCGGGGATCGATCTGGGTTTCGATCAGGCGCAAATTGGTGGATTGGCGTGTGTCTGCATAGGGATTTTTCACCGCCATGCTGCCGCTGACCCAACCCGCCACCACATAAGGGAGCGAAAAGCCATTCGGCACACCAAAGGATTCATCGGCATAGAGGGAGGAAGGCAGGCAACCCTGACTCAAACTGGCTGTGGAGACTTTGAAGGCCTGAAGCACGCCGTTGCCGCCAAGCATCACTTCCGGCACATTAAGGCCAAGCACGTTTTTCACGCCGGGATCGGTTTTACAGAGCTGTTTGGCTGTGCGCATCCGGTCGTCGTCTTCGGAGAAATGTTCCCAGACGAAATCGGCGCGGACATTTTCCAGCGGTTTCCAACCGATGCTGAGACGGCCCGACCACAGATTGCGGCCATCGACCTGATTGCCGGTGATTCCGTTGGTGGTGTAGCCGTTGCGCTTGGTCCATTCACCCGCGATGCGGATGGCGAGCCGGTCATCCACAATGGGCAGATTGACCATGCCTTCGAAGCGGCGATTCTTGTAATTGCCGATATCGCCGGAGAGCTTGGCTTCAAACTGGTCGCTGGGCTTGGCGGAGACGAGATTGACCACGCCTGCAGTCGCGTTGCGGCCATAAAGCGTGCCTTGCGGGCCGCGCAGCACTTCCACTTGGGAGACGTCGTAGAATTCCTGCTCGAAGAAATGGTTGCGGATGAAGGGCATGTCGTTGAACGCCACCGCGACCGCCGGATCGGTGGTCACCGAGATCGCTTGGGTGCCGATGCCGCGAATCTGGATGCTGTAGCCGGTGAAATTTGTTTTGGTGAAGGTGAGGTTGGGCACCTGTTTCACCAGATCGGGGCCGCCCGCGGTTTGCGTGGCGGTGAGTTGTTCCTGACTGAGGGCTGTGATGGCGATTGGAATGGATTGCACATCGCCGCCGCCGAGCTTCGACGAAGTCACTGTGACGGTTTCGACGCTGGTGCGCGGCGGGGGCGCGGCTTGGGCGAATTGCAGCGAGGATTCTGAGAGCATGCTGCTGCTTTGACGTTCGCCGCGCACCACAGCGATGACGCCGGATTCGCGCTGGATGGTGAAGCCGGTGCCCGACAGGATGCGCGATAGCGCATCGTCCACCGGCAGGTTGCCGCGCACGCCTTTGGAGGTGACGCCGCGCACCGCATCGCCCGAGACGACGAGCGATTGGCCGGTTTGGGCGGTGTAGGCGTTGAGCGCGCGGGCGAGATCGCCGCCGGGGATGTTGAAATCCTGCGCATGTGCTGCTTGCGCCAGCACAAGCGCGAACAGGCTTGCTGTGGTTGTTTTAAGTGTGGAACGCGTTGTCATATTCCCCCCTGTAAATTCGAAGCTGGCGTATCAGCGCGAGATAACAATCTTGTCGCCGTGATGGACGACGTGAACTTTGAGAACGAGCCTGGCCACACGGCCAAACAGCTCCACATCGTTGATCGGGAATGTGCCGACCATGGTCAGATGGGCGGGCGCATCGGCGGCGAGCACGATTTTTTTCTGGTTGTAGCGG
>DATJDE010000254.1:0-4732 GCA_035497595.1 Rhizomicrobium sp.
TGTTCCTCCACGTTCCCGCCGCCTGGGTGGGGATGATGGCTTATGGCCTGCTCGCCTTTTCGGCGGCTGTCGGCTTCATCTATCGCCACCCGCTGGCCGATGTCGCGGCCAAAACCGCCGCCCCGCTGGGGGCGCTGTTCACCGGGCTTGCGCTCATCACCGGTTCGCTTTGGGGCAAGCCAATGTGGGGCACCTGGTGGGTGTGGGATGGGCGGCTGACCTCGTTCCTTATCCTGTTCCTTGTCTATCTCGGCTACATCGCCCTGTGGAACGCGATTGAAGATGAAACACGCGCCGCTCGCGCCACCGCTATTCTGGCGCTGGTGGGCGCAGTCAATCTGCCGATCATCGAATTTTCCGTGCGCTGGTGGACCACGCTGCATCAAAGCTCCAGCATCTTGCGCAAGGGGGGCCCGGCGATTGCGCCGGTGTTTCTGTGGCCGCTGTTTCTCATGGCGCTCGCCTATACGCTGCTGTTCTTCACGCTGTGGATTGTCCGTATACGCACAGAGATCCTTGAGCGGCGTGCCCGCACGTTGATGGTGGGGCTGTCATGAGCGCCTTCTTCGCCATGGGCGGGTATGCCGCCTACATCTGGCCTGCCTATGGCATCAGCCTTGGCGGGCTGCTTGGCGCGGTGCTGCTGTGCTGGCGGGGCTATGCGAGCGCCCGTGCCCGCCTTGCCGGGCTTGAAAGGGGTACGCCATGAAACGGCTGATCTATATCGTGCCGGTGTTGGCCTTTGTGGCGCTGGCGCTGATCCTGTTCGCTCAGCTCTCCCAGCCGCAGGAGCCGGGCGAATTGCCCTCCGCCCTCATCGGCAAGCCCGCGCCGGTAGAAGCTCTCCCTGCGCTGGATGACAAGGCCCAGGGCTTTGGCGCACACGACCTCGCCTCCGGGCGGGTCACGGTGGTCAATATCTGGGCCTCCTGGTGCGCGCCCTGCCGGGCCGAAGCGCCCGCGCTTACCCTGCTTTCGACCGACACATCGGTCCAGCTGTTCGGCATCGCCTATCAGGACAAGCCCGCCAATGCCCGCGCCTTCCTGAACGAGGTCGGCAATCCCTTTGCGCGCGTCGCCCGCGCCGATGGCAGCATCGGTATTGAGTGGGGCATCAGCGGCGTGCCCGAAACCTTTGTGATCGACGGGCGCGGGATTGTGCGTGCACGGATCACCGGCGCGCTGACCGATGGCGATAAATATCGCCGCAAATTGTTGCCTGCGATTGCCGCTGCCCGCGCGGCCCCTTAAGCGGCGCGCCTTCTTCAGTCTTTGGTAAACTATCTCTGAACAAATGGCGCCATGCAGATCAGCACCGCCAGCCTTCTCGCCGCGCAGCAGCAGATGCAAAGCCCCGCCCGGCCTCAGCCGAGCGCCTTTGGTGCCATTCTGACCGCAAACGCAGCGCCGCCCAAAGCCGCGCCCGCGCCCAGTTTCGAACCGGCAGAGTTCACCCCCGCCACACCTGCCAAACCACTGCAACAGATGGCGGCCCCGGCACAGGGCGCGCCCATACCGGAGTTTCGCGCCCCGGGCAGCACACTCGATATCAAGGTTTAAAAAGCCGCTGGAGCGTTCGCGCTCTAACGGGTGCGGCGGCGCACTTTGCGGCGCACGCGCTGTTCGCCGTTCTGTTCCATCAGGCTCGCGGCTTCTGCAATTGCGGCCAGTGATTTCACAAACCGCGCACGTTCTGCGGCGGGCAGCGCATCGAGCAGCGCACGTTCCGCGCGGTCCGATGCGGTGCGTGCGCCGCGCAGCGATTTACGCCCGAAGGCTGTGATGGAAACCGAATTGGCGCGGGCATCTTCTTCGGTGCGTTCGCGGCTGATGAGATCTTTCTCCAGCATCCGGCGCACCATTTCGGCCAGGGTGGAACGATCAATGCCCGTCATTTCGACAAGGGCTGTCTGGCTCACGCCTTCATTATGTTCCAGTGCGGCGAGCACGGTGAACTGCTGTTTGGTGAGATCGTGCGCACCGGCTTCGCGCGCATACAGGTCGCCATAATATTGCTGGCAACGTCGAATGAGATGCGAGGGCGCATCTGCAAGTTCGAACCCCCCATTCGTCCTTCGCGGACCCTTAGACGTCATATAACTACCCCTAGCCGCCGGACTTTCGAGCCAACCCAACCCGCGCCGCCTTCTTTTCAACCCGCTGATGATCTGAGATATTTCCCGCATCACGCCGGGCCTTGCGAAACTGTACGCGCGCGAGGCCCGAGAAACTTTAGACAAACCGATTGTGCGGGACAACCACCTGCGGGCGAGTCCGGCGACGAAATTTTTTTGCACTTGCCGCTTGCGCCCCGCATGCGGCAAATTTCGGCGATGGCAAACGAAAAATTTATGCCGCAGCCCGGCCTGTGCCCGCATTTTGTGCGGCGCATTCCCGATGGCGACACAATCGAACGCGATGTCTGCGGCCAATGTGGGCACATCGCCTATGCCAACCCGAAAATCGTCACCGGCGCGGTAGTGGTGCATGAAAACCGCATCCTGTTGTGCCGGCGCGCCATAGACCCACGAAAGACCTACTGGACATTGCCCGCAGGCTACCTTGAAGAACATGAAACGCCGGAGGAAGGCGCCGCCCGCGAAGCGCGCGAAGAGGCGTGTGCGGACATTTCGCTCGATCTGCTGCTGGCGGTGTATTCCATCCCGCGCATCAGCCAGGTGCAGTTGATCTGGCGCGCGCAGCTAAAGGTGCCCAATTTTGCGGCAGGCCCCGAAAGTCTGGAGGTGCGGCTATTTGACTGGGACGACATTCCGTGGACGGAGATTGCATTCCCCAGCGTGCACTGGGCGCTCAACCATTGGCGCCAATCGCGCGACCTCCGCGCATTTTCCCCTTTTACCAATCCTGCCGGTGAATGGGGTAACGCGCTCTAATCTTTTTTAGTTTCGACACCGTGCTTCATAATGAGCGGCGTCTGCGCCAGCGCGAAAATGAAGATCAGCGGGTATGTTCCCCACACCTTATAATCCACCCAGATGTCGGTGGAGAAATGACGCCACACAACTTCATTGGCGATCGCCAGGAAAAAGGCGAACAGGCCCCAGCGCACTGTCAGTTTGCGCCAGCCTTGTTCCGTCAGGTCAAAAGCCTGGCCGAAAACATATTTGATGAACATCCGATTGGCGAACAGCCCGCCCAGCAACAGCACGCCGAAAAAGGCATAGAGCACAGTGGGCTTCATCTTGATGAAGGTGTCGTTCTGCAAATAGATCGTGAGCCCGCCCAGCACCAGAACCAGTACGGCGGTGAAGGCAGGCATCGGCGATATCTTGCGTTCCAGCCAATAGCCGATGGCCAGCGCCGTTAGCACCGCGACCATGAAAATGCCGGTCGCGATGTAAATGTTGGAATATTTGAAGGTCGCGAAAAAAATCATCAGCGGGCCCAGATCGAGCGCCAGCCGCCGTAACTGGTGTTTAGACGCCGCTGTCATGCTGCCCCCGATTTCTTTTTAAATGACGCTGTCATGCTGCCCCCGTCAGGGCGCGCGCAAAATCCGCCGCAACAAAGGGTTGCAGGTCTTCGGCCGCTTCCCCCACCCCGATGAAATGGATCGGCAGGCCGAACTTCGCGGCCAGTGCCACCAGAATGCCGCCCTTGGCCGTACCGTCGAGCTTGGTCATCACCAGCCCGGTCAGCGGCACGATGGCGTTAAAGGCTTCCACCTGTGAAAGCGCGTTCTGCCCCGTGGTCGCATCCAGAACCAGCAGCGAGGCGTGCGGGGCGGTCGCATCGATTTTTTTCATCACGCGCACAATCTTTTCCAACTCGGCCATCAGCCCTGTTTTGTTTTGCAGGCGCCCTGCGGTGTCGATCAACACCACATCGGCCCCGACCGCGCGGGCACGCTCAATCGCGTCAAAGACAAGGCCCGCCGCATCGGCACCGGCCCCGCGCGCAACAACTTCGGCGCCCGAGCG
The DNA here is from genome assembly GCA_035497595.1 of Rhizomicrobium sp. GTDB lineage: Bacteria > Pseudomonadota > Alphaproteobacteria > Micropepsales > Micropepsaceae > Rhizomicrobium. Next base: position 3,942 of record DATJDE010000254.1, read on the forward strand.
CTGGCCCCAGATCTGCAATTGCTCAATGGCGGCGGCGCGAAATGTATCGCCTGCCGCCAGAACGATCTTCAGCCCCTGATCGCTCAGGCGTTTGGCGATCTTGCCGATGGTGGTGGTCTTGCCCGTGCCGTTCACGCCTGCCACCAGAATGATGAAGGGTTTTTTGCGCGCATCGATGTCGAGCGGCTTTTCAACCGGCGCCAGAAGTTTGGTGATCTCGGCGGAGAGGATGGATTTGATCTCGCTGTCCGAAATCTCGCGGTCATAACGGCCCGCGCCCACGGCGGCGGACAGTTTGGCCGCTTGTGCCGCGCCCATATCGGCGCGGATCAGCGCTTCTTCCAGCTCGCCAAGGGTTGCCGCATCCAGCTTTGTGCGGGTGAAGATGCCGGTGATGTTCTCGCCCAGCGCGCCAGTGCTTTTGGCGAGGCCGGATTTCAGTTTCTCAAAAAAGGTCGGCGGGGGCGGGGCTTGCCCGAAAGTCTTGATCATTGCAGCAGGTCGGCCGTCAGGGATGTGGGGTTGGCGCAGACGATCCGTGCCCGGACCATCGCGCCCGGTGTGGCGCTGTTTGCGGCGTCAAAATGCACCGGGGCAAAACACGGCGTCCGCCCCATGCCGTTTTTCTCAATCAGCAACATCTGTTCACTGCCGACCATGGTGCGCATGCGCATGGCCAGCGCCGCCTCGCCGCGGGCGAGCAAGCGGGCGGCGCGTTCTTTGACCAGCGGCTTTTCCACTTGCGGCATCCGCGCCGCTGGCGTGCCTTTGCGGGCGCTGAACGGGAAGAC
>DATJDE010000255.1:0-5748 GCA_035497595.1 Rhizomicrobium sp.
AGTTGGCGAAATAAACCACCCGCACAGACTGAAAAAAGGGGACCGGAAACGGTCCCCTTTTTGTTAGACGATGCCGGGCAGCAAATAGGCCGCGATCAGGCTTGCGCCATTATAGGCCGCATGGCTAGCAAAAGCGGGCCATAGAGATTTGGTGCGCAGCGTCCACCACACATTCAACATGCCGAATAGCGAAATTGCCGTGGTGACGACGATGCCGCCGAGGCCCTGATGCTGCAAAAAATAGAAATGCACGATACCGAACAGCACACCGTTCAACACCGTGGCGGCAATCACCGGCATTTTGCCCCGGCAATAGGAGAGCAGAAAGCCACGAAAATAGAACTCCTCCACCAGCGGGCCGAGAACGGCGGCGACGGCAAGGCCGAGCCCCAGTTGTGTCAGGCTCTTGGGCACCACAGCCAGTTCGGCCGGTGATGAGGTGAAGGTGAACGCACCGAGATAAATCAGAAGGCTCATCACCAGCTGAAATCCCAGCACAAACGCAATGCCGCCGCCAAACGCGGTGTATATCGTGTTCCGCGCGACAGGGGTGAAGTAGCGCAAGCCCTTCGCCCGCGTAATCCACGCCATCACAAACAAGGGCGGCAGATAAATCACCGCCATAGTGCCCATGTTCAGCCCATAACCCTGATCGGCAGAACTCATTCGCCGGGCAATGTCTTTGGCAAAGTCCGCCCCGCCATTGCCCAAGGCCAGCAGCGTGATGCCCAGCGTGATCGCCGCCAGAACGGCCCCACCGCTCAAAACCGGGAGCACCAGATCCCACCAGCGCAGGCGCCGCGGCAAGGGGCTTTCAGGGGAGGCGGTCTGGAGCATAGATTGAACCTGTACCATTGGGGCAAACACGCATGATCGAGATAAAACCTTTCCAGATCGCTATTCCACAAATGGCCATCGCCCGCATCAACCGCAGGGTCCGCGATTTCGAATGGCACCAAATGCCGCGCGGAGAGGGGCTGCAGGATACATGGGCCTATGGCGCCAATCTCGATTACATGAAACGCCTCGCCGCCTATTGGATCACCGATTATGACTGGCGCAAACAGGAAGAGGCGCTGAACCGCTTCGCGCAATTCATCGCCAACGTCGATGGGCTGGACATTCACTTCTATCGCGTAGACGGGTCCGGCCCTTCGCCCCGCCCGCTGATCCTCAGCCATGGCTGGCCGGGATCGGTGTTCGAGTTCCTGCACATCATCGAAAAGCTTGCCCACCCCGAGCGCTTTGGCGGCGACGTAAAAGACGCCTTCACCGTGATCGTGCCATCGCTGCCCGGCTACGGCTTTTCCGGCAAACCCATGCGCCCCATCGGCCCACGCACCACCGCGCGCCTGTTTGACCTGTTGATGACGGATGTCTGCGCCCTTCCCGGTTACATCGCGCAAGGCGGCGATTGGGGCTCAGCGGTGTCAGGCTGGATGGGCTATGAGGGCAAGGGATGCAAGGCCGTGCATCTCAACATGTTCGGCTGGCGCTCGCCCGGCGTTGGGCCGCAGAGCGATGAAGAAAAACAATATACCCAGCGCGCCGCACAACTGTTCGAAATGGAAGGCGCTTATTTCCGCGAACAGGCCACCAAACCGCAAACGCTTTCCTATGCGATGATGGATTCGCCCATTGGGGCCGCCGCCTGGATCATCGAAAAATTCCACGGCTGGTCGGATCGTGAGCGCGGTTTTGAAAACGTCTATTCGATGGACCAGTTGATCACCAATGTGATGATCTATCTCGTCAGCAAAAGCTTCAACACCGCAACCTGGATGTATCGCGGCTTGATGGAAGATCTGGCAGGCGATCCAGTGCCAAACGGCGCGCGCATCGAAAAGCCGGTGGGCGTTGCCGCCTTCCCCATCGACCTCATACCCTTCCCACCGCGCAGCCTCGCGGAACGGCACATGAATGTGGTGCACTGGACAGACTTCCAGCATGGCGGCCATTTCGCGGCGCTGGAACGGCCAGACGATCTGGTGGGAGACATTCGCGCTTTTGCGCAGATGCTCGGCTAGGCGCGCGCAATCGCCTTTGCTTCATCGAGCGTGCGCTTGGTCACCAGCGGGTCGATGTGGCGGTGGACGATTTTCCACTCGCCATCTTCCTTGCGGTAAACCTGCGTCACGCGCTGGCTCCAGCTTTGTGGCGCACTGTCACCGCTGAATGTCACGGTTTGGTGTTCGAGCAAAACCAGCACCAGCAAATCGCCCGCTGCGTGGGAAGAAAACAGTTCGACCTTCGCCTCACCCTTGCTGAAAATCTTCGCCGCTGCGGGCGCGACTTTGCGCCAGTCGGCAGCGCCGATCATCGGCTTGGGGCCGCCGGTGGGGCCGAAGATGGTGAAATCTGGTTTGTGGGTGATGAAAGCCTCGAACAGCGACGGGTCGCCATTCATCAGCGCATGGGTTGCGGCCTCTGATCGGCGCACAATCTCATCGATCTCGCTTTTGTCCATGTTTCACTCCAGTTGCGGTTACGAAAGGTTGCGGCCCATGGCGAGGAATTTCTCGCGCCGCTGACGGCGCAGCGCTTCACCGCCCATGGCGGAAAGCTCAGTCAGCGCCTGTTCAATCGTATCGCCCACCGTGACCATGGTGGTGCCCGGCGCGCGATGCGCGCCGCCCATGGGCTCAGGGATGATGGCGTCTATGATCCCGAGGCTCAGCAAATCCTGCGCGGTGATTTTCATCGCGGCGGCCGCATCCTGCACCTTATCGGCGCTGCGCCACAGAATGGAGGCGCAGCCTTCAGGCGAGATCACCGCATAGATCGAATGTTCCAGCATGAACACGCGGTTCGCTGTGGCGATAGCAATGGCCCCGCCAGACATGCCTTCCCCGATGATGGTGGAGATAAAGGGCACGCGCAAATTCAAACCCGCTTGCGTGGAGCGCGCAATCGCTTCGGCCTGCCCGCGTTCTTCGGCGCTGACACCGGGATAAGCGCCCGACGTATCGGCAAAAGACAGAACCGGCAGCCCAAACCTGTCCGCCAGATCGAACAGGCGCTGCGCTTTGCGATAGCCTTCGGGCATCGCCATGCCGAAATTGTGTTTCAGGCGGCTCTGGGTGTCGTTACCCTTTTCCTGCCCGATCACCGCAACGGAGCGGCCGCGAAACCGCGCCAGCCCCACCATCAACGCCTGATCTTCGCCGAACAGCCGGTCACCGGCCAGCGGCGTGAAATCTTCCAGAAGCTCGCGCGCATAATCGAGAAAATGCGGACGGCTTGGGTGGCGCGCCACCAGCGCCTTTTGCCAGGGCGTAAGTTTGGCATAGGTTTGCTTGATGAGGGTATCGACCTTGGATTGGAGGCGAGCTGCCTCCTCCGCAATATTCATCTCATCGTCTGCGGCAGCGAGCTGACGCAGATCGACAATCTTGCCTTCAAGGGCGGCGATCGGTTTTTCGAATTCCAGGTATGTGGGCATTGGCACCGGTTGATTTACGCGTAAACACGCTCAAATGAGCCGGAACTTGGCAATGCCCGGCCCTTACGTCAAACGAAACTGGTGGCAGGATGTCACAATTACACCCCCTGCCCCGCCTTTAACGAGGAAGGACGTACAATGCCCAACAAATCTGTCCGATTAGGCCTGATCCTCATTGGAATATTTCACGCGGCCAACGGGTTATATATGTTTGCAACACCTGCGGCGTGGTACGCGGCCATTCCGGGCGTTGCGGCCACCGGCCCCTTTAACCCGCATTTTGTCATGGATATCGGCCTCGCCTTCCTCGCAAGCGGCGTGGGCCTGATTCTCGGCGGCACCACCTGGCGGCACGCAGCCAGCTTCGCCATTGCCGGCGCCGCCTTCCCCCTGCTCCACGCCGGATTGCATGTCATGGGGCTGTTGCAACACGGCTTGCCGCACGATCCAGACACGTTGTGGTCCGAGCTTATGGGGGTGATCGGCATTTCCGTTGCAGGCGCAGCCCTTGCCTGGCTGCGTAACAGGCACAGCACTGTGTGACGCAGACAGCTTCCTCGCACCTGCGTGGACGTGGCGGATTGACCAGCGCGGTTCGGTAACCCGTTCAACACGCTTAACAAAAAGTAAACGACACCCTGTCGCGCACGCTTACAGGTCACCAACGCGCTTTGGTGTAAGCGCTTGATTCCGGCCACAAACAAAATCTGGCGCAGTCTTTGCGAGGGAAGAGCCATAAGGCCCTCAACTGTAAAGGTTTCAACCTATGCTCAGAAATCTGGCTCTCGCTGGCGTCCTCGCAGCAGCCACCGCATTCGCGGCTCCGGCAAGCGCGGCAGTTATCTTCTCGGACAATTTCAACGGTGAGAACGCCGGCAACGGCGCCCTGAATTTCGCCAGCTTCACCAATTGGAATGTGCTGGGCGGCGGCACGGTCGATCTGATCGGCGTGACAGGTGGATACGATCTTCTGCCGGGCAATGGTCTCTATGTCGATCTCGATGGATCAACCGGCAAAATCGGTGCGCTGACCACCAAAGCCACCTTCGGGCCAGACAGCTACACCCTCACCTTCAGCCTTGCGGGATCGCAGCGCCAGGATGGCAACGATACGGTGGATGTGATGTTCGGCAGCACACTGCTGCAATCGATCACCCTGCCGGATTCGGCGAACTTCTCCACCTTCACGATCAACTTCACCGCAGCGTCCACTGAAGCGCTGGCCTTTATCGGTCAAGGCCCGAGCGACAATCAAAGCTTGCTGCTCGACAACGTGGTGCTTTCAACCGCCGATCAACAGCCGGTTCCCGAACCGATGACCCTCGCGCTGTTCGGCGCTGGCCTCACCGGCCTTGCTCTGCGCCGTCGCAAGAAAGCCTGATCTTCAAGCAAAGCACGCAAACAACGGCGGCTCCTTCCGGGCCGCCGTTTTCTTTTGCGCGCGCCCTTAAGACGCCTGCGCTTCGCGTTCCTTGATCATTTCCATCTGCTTGACGATGACATGCGCCTGGCGGATCGAGGCGGCGTCGATCAGCACACCCTTCATCGCGGCAGCGCCCGCGCCGGTGTTATGGGCTTCTTCCATCGCGGTCAGAATGGCTTGCGCGCGCTCAACTTCCTTGGCGGGCGGGGTGTAGATTTCATTGGCGAGCGCGACCTGGCTCGGGTGGATGGCCCATTTGCCTTCGCAGCCCAAAATCCCCGTGCGCATCGCCTGCACGCGGAAACCATCCGGATCGCCATAATCGCCAAACGGCCCGTCGATCGGCACAAGGCCGTTGGCGCGCGCGGCATTGACCATGCGGAACAGCGGGTAGTGCCACAGATCGTTCCAGTGGCGCACGCGCTCACCGTTCTCATCCTTGTCGGTCAGCATCACATAATCGGCGTTGCCGCCGCCGATATTGGTGGTGCGCATGCCGGCGGAGGCCGCAAAGTCCGCAGCGCCAAAATGCACCGTTTCAAGGCGCTTGGACGACGCGGCGATGGAATCGATATTGTTCAGCCCGGCCACGCTCTCGATGATGATTTCGAGGCCGATCTTCTTCTTGCGGCCGACCGCGGCGGAAGCCTGCGTGATCAGCATGTCGATGGCATAGACGTCGGCTGCCGTTCCCACCTTGGGGATCATGATGGCGTCGAGGCGCTCGCCGCCCTTCTCCACCAACGCCAGAACATCCTGATAGCAAAGCGGCGTGTCGAGCCCGTTGATGCGGCAGGTGACAGTCTTGTTGCCCCAGTTCACGTCGTTCAGCGCGGCCACGATGTTGGTGCGGGCCTGCGCTTTGTCGGAAGGCGCTACCGCA
>DATJDE010000256.1:0-2669 GCA_035497595.1 Rhizomicrobium sp.
GTTCACGCGCTGGCAGGGTGGAGAGCGCATCGGTATCGGCAATGACCACGCGGGGTTGATAGAACAGGCCGACAAGGTTTTTGCCCTGCCGCGTATTGATCGCGGTTTTGCCGCCGACCGAGGAATCCACCTGCGCCAGAAGGGTGGTGGGGATTTGCGCAAAATCGATGCCGCGCTTCAGCACCCCCGCCGCAAAGCCGGTGAGATCACCGATCACCCCGCCGCCCAGCGCCACGATCATGCCGCTGCGTTCGACACCCATTTCCAGCAGCGTGGCTGTGAGCTTTTCGAGACCTGCAAAACTCTTGGTGCCTTCGCCGGGGGCGAGCACGATTTCGCGCCCATCCAGCCCCGCCGCTTTCAGCGAGGCGAGCACGGTTTGCAGATGAATCTCCGCGACATGCGCGTCTGTCACCACCGGCACCAGCCCGCGCGCGAAAGGCGCGAGCAGCGCGCCGGATTGGGCAAGCAGCCCGCTGCCGACATGAATGTCGTAGCTGCGTTGGTCGAGCTTGACGGCGACGCGTTCACTCATGCGATGTAACCCAGTTCCTTCAAAGCATCGACAATGCGTTCCACTGCGACGGCGTGGGGGCCTTCGGCGCTGTCCACGGCGATATCGGCCTCCGCGTAAAAAGGCTCGCGCGCGACATAGAGCCGTTCCAGAATTTCACGCGTGTTGCCGCCTTTCAGCAGCGGGCGCGTATCGCGCCGCGATACACGCTCATACAACACATCCACCGGCGCCCTGATCCAGACGGAGACGGCGTTTGTCTTGATTTCCGCCCGTGTCTCCGCATCGACAAAGGCGCCGCCGCCGGTGGCCAGAATGTGCGGCGGCTCGGTCAGCAGACGGGAAATGACGCGGCGCTCGCCATCGCGAAAGGCCGGTTCGCCATAACGCTGGAAGATTTCGCTTACTGTGCAGCCGGCCGCGCTTTCGATTTCGTTGTCGGCATCCTTGAACGGCAGGTTCAGCCGCAAGGCCAGGCGTTTGCCGACCGAGCTTTTGCCCGCGCCCATCATGCCGACCAGCGCCACTGTGCGATTCAGACCGCTCATACCGTCCGGATTACACAACTCCCGGGTTCCATGCCACTGATTTACCTCCCAGCCTTGCGCATACCCACCCAAAACGTCCAAAAAGAACATGCGAATCAATGGGACGTGGCCGATGGGTTGGGGTTTGCGGATAGTTTTGGCAATCATCCTTTTGGCGCTGGTCGGCGGGATTGGGCTGGTGCTGTACGCGGCCACGCTGTCGCCGCCGCAGCAGACGGTTGAACAGACGATTCCCAATGACCGGTTCCCGGGCTAAAGCGCGGGATACCGCGACCGCGATCGAGACGTTTCTCGATATGATGAGCGCCGAGCGCGGTGCCAGCCAGAACACGCTGGCTGCCTATCGCCGCGATTTGCTGGATTTTGCAGGATTCGTGAAGGGGGCGAGCTTTCCGGCTGCGTCCCGCGATCAGGTGAAGGCCTATCTGCAACAGTTATCGCGCGCTGGGCTCGCCGGATCCACACAGGCGCGCAGGCTTTCGGCGCTGCGCCAGTTTTTTGCCTTTAGCTACAGCGAAGGCTGGCGGCCTGACGATCCGACCGACACGGTGGATGCGCCGCGCGGAACGCGGCCCCTGCCCAAGGTGCTTTCGGGCGAAGATATTGAAAAACTCATTGCGGCGGCGCGCGAGGATTTTGAAACCTCGGCAGAGGCACGGCGGCTCACCTGTATTCTTGAAATGCTCTATGCCTCGGGCTTGCGCGTTTCGGAGCTGCTCACGCTGCATCTGACTGCCGTGCGCAATCGGGCTACGATTTTTGTGCGCGGCAAAGGCGGGCGCGAGCGTGTTGTGCCGCTGAACCCGTATGCGCAGGACGCCATTAAGGCCTATCTGGAGCTTCGGGCAGAATTTTTACCAAACGGTGCCATGCGCGGGCTTTCCGAGAAATATCTGTTTCCCTCGCGCTCGGCGGAGGGCTACCTCACCCGGCGGCGCTGCCATCAGCTTCTGAAGGCGCTGGCGCTGAAGGCTAATCTCGATCCGGACAAACTATCACCGCACGTTCTGCGCCATGCTTTCGCGACCCATCTGGTTGAAGGCGGGGCCGATTTGCGCAGCGTGCAGACGCTTTTGGGCCATGCCGATGTCTCCACCACCGAAATCTACACCCATGTGGCGCGTGAACGGCTGGAGGCCATGGTGACCGCGACCCATCCACTGGGGCGCAAAGGCACAAACCGCCGCAGTTGACGCCCCGCGCCGCAAGGGCCAGTTTTCGCGACCGCAGCATTTTTGAGGGAATTTCTGTGAGCTTTACCGCAATTGAACGCCAGGCACCTGTCCGACTTTACCGCTCGAAACTGTTCGTGCCGGGTTCGCAGACAAAGTTTTTTGAAAAAGCCGCTGCCAGCGCCACCGACGTGGTGTGCCTCGATCTGGAAGACGCGGTGGCCCCGTCCGACAAAGTGCAGGCGCGCACCAACATCGTCGCCGCGCTGAACGACGTGAACTGGGGCAACAAAACCGTCACCTGCCGCATCAACGGGCTCGACACGGCGCTGTGCTATCAGGATGTGCTGGCGCTGGTGGAAAAGGGCGGTGAACGCCTCGATGCCATCATGATCCCCAAAGTCGGCAATGCCTCGGACGTTTATGCCATCGACA
>DATJDE010000257.1:0-5639 GCA_035497595.1 Rhizomicrobium sp.
GCCACCACCGACGCCGGGCTGAAAGCCTTCGCCACCGATGCCGATGCGCCCAAAATCCTCTCCGGCGCACCGGATGGTGCGAGTTATTTTTTCTTCGGCGATGAACAGGGCGGGGTGTTTTATCCGCCGGGCGCTGTTCAATTGCGGCCAAAAAATGTTCTGGCCTGCGTGGTTCCGCACTGCGATCCCACCGTCAATCTCTATGATTGCTATCACGCGGTACGCGGCGACACATTGGAAGCCATCTGGCCGGTGGATGCGCGTGGCCGTTCCGCCTGAGTGTTCCGCCAAAAGGTTCCGCGAGTATTTGCTCGCCGTTCATGCGCCGTTCAGCCGCTGTCGGTCATTTTTTCGAAACGTGGGGGCTCAGAGTTCGGAGAGCAGCTATGAACACGTTTTCAAAAGTAGTCTTTGGCGCGGCGCTGGCTGCGGGCGCCATGTCGATTGGGGCGGCGCCTGCGGCAGCGCAGGTCAGCGTTGGTATCGGCGTTGGATTTCCGGGATATTATGGACCTGGGTATTATGGCGGGTATTACGGGTCGCGTTATTGCGATCCCTATAGCCGCTATTACGATCCTTATTATTGCGACGGCGACTATGGCTATGGCCCGGCCTTCAGCAACATCATCTTTTATGATGGCGGCTGGTGGCGTGGCCCGTTCCGCTCACGTTATTACCATGGCCATAGATGGTATTGGGTGGACAATGGCTGGCGCCGCAACGAATGGCGCGGTCACCATTATCCGCGCAGTATCGCCTTCCGCAACGGTGGCCACTATCGCAACGGAAGTTTCGGCGGGTTCCGCGGCGCGGATAGTTGGCGTGGGCGCGGCGATTACCGCTCCCATTGGGGCAATCGAGGGTCTGACCGCTCGATGGGTGATCGCCGCTTTAACGGCAGCAGTTTGCGCGGTGGCAGTGTGAACACGCGGGCACAGTTCGACCAGCGTTCCTATCAGGGCCGTTCCAATACCGGCGCGTCTGTGCGCGGCGGACGCGGTGGTGGTGAACAGCGCGGCGGACATGATGGTGGCCGCCACGGGCACTGACCCTGCGGTGTCCGGCTTATCCGGTTGCGCTAAACAACACGGCCCTGGCAGGTTTGCCGGGGCCGTTTCGTTTGTGGCACCGTCTCTTTCCAAATTATGGCGAAAATACCTTTTTTCGGAACAATCGAGTTCATCACCAGTTCACATTGACACCGGCATCTTCACTGCCACGACCAATTCTGGTTGAAAGGATACGCAATGCGCAGCGCATTCAAATCTTTGCTCGCGGCGGCCACGCTGGCCGGCGGGGCGATGTTCGCCACGGCTCCCGCAAAAGCCGATGGCTTTGGCCTGTCGATCGGCCCGGGCGGTGGAATATCTTTCTCCGTCACCTCCGGGGGCTATTGTGACAGTTGGGGCTGCCCCGACGACTATTGGGGCTACCCGGTGTTTTACGGCCCGGTCTATTATGGCGGAAGCTGGTATCGCGGCCCGGTCTATTATCGCTATTCCCGCGGTAGCTACTGGTATTGGGTCCATGGCGGCTGGCGGCGTGACCAATGGCGCGGGCCTCGTCCCGGCTGGGCCAGCAACTATCGCTATGGCCCGGCGCTAAGCCTGGATTACTACCGCAGCAATGGCTTCCGCGTGCGCGATGGCGATTGGAATCGCTATCGCTCCTGGAGCCGCACCCACAATTGGGATCGCGACCATCAATCCTGGGCGCGCGGCCATGACTGGAGAAACGATCGCAACCGGAGCAACTATTCCAACAATCGCAACTTCGGTCCTGACCGTCGCAACGATGGCGATCGCCGGTTTGGAAACGACAACATCCGCAGGGATGATGGTGACCGGCGTTTCGGTGACCAGAACACCCGGCGCGGCGATTCCGATACACGCTTTGGCGGCCGCAACATTCGCCAGAACGACAACAACATCCGCGTCGACAGGCAAGACCGATCAGACCGGGCAAACTGGCCAGATCGTCAAGGCCGGGCAGATAGGCCAGACCGGGCGGATAGGCCGAACCGGGCAGACTGGACAGACAGGCAGCGCGGTGTGGTGCAACAACCCAGTCGGGCCGAACCACAACGTGCCGCGCCGCAAGTGACAGAACGTCCGCAAGCGGCTCCTGAGCGTCGGATCACCGTTGGGCGCCCGGCAGCCCAGGAAACGCAAAGCCAGCCGGCCCGCGCAGAGCGCCCCAGCCGGGAAGACCGCGCCGACAGGCCGGACCGCGGTGATCGGCCCGAGCGTGGCAATCGCGGTGAGCGGCCAGACCGCAACTGACGTGCGCCGATCAATCGGTTAAACTGAAGGCCCCGGCCGTTCGCCGGGGCCTTTTATTTTACGCGAGTTGGTCCATGCGCATTGGCGTTCCCAAAGAAATAAAAAATCACGAATACCGCGTCGGCATGACGCCCACAGCCGTGCGCGAACTCACCGCGCGGGGCCATCAGGTCTGTGTGCAGAGCGGGGCAGGGGAGGCGATTGGCCTGCATGACGAGATGTATGCCCGCGTCGGCGCGGTCCTGTTGCCCACCGCGGAAGAGGTGTTTGCGGGTGCCGATCTCCTGGTCAAGGTCAAGGAACCGCAGGTGCAAGAGATCAGCCGCCTGCGACCCGACCACACCGTCTTCACCTATTTCCATCTGGCGCCCGATCCCGAACAGACCGCGGCGTTGCTGAAATCCGGCGCCACCTGCATCGCCTATGAAACGGTGACCGACGCGCGCGGCGGCCTGCCGCTTCTGGCCCCGATGAGCGAGGTCGCGGGCCGCATGGCCATTCAGGCTGGCGCCCATTGTCTGGAAAGCGTCTCTGGCGGCCGCGGCGTGCTGCTGGGCGGCGTGCCGGGCGTGGCCTCGGCCAAGGTGGTGGTGCTGGGCGCAGGGGTGGTCGGCACCAATGCAGCGCGCATGGCGATTGGGCTGGGCGCGCACGTCACCATTCTCGATATCTCGCAAGCCCGTCTTTACGATCTGGATCAGCAGTTCGGCGGGCGGCTGAACACAATTTTTTCCACCATCGATTCCATCGAGGAACATGTCGCCAGCGCCGATCTGGTGATTGGCGCCGTTCTGCTGCCCGGCGCCGAAGCGCCCAGGCTGATCACCGAAGCGATGGTGAAAGAGATGAAGAAGGGCTCTGTACTGGTCGATGTTGCCATCGATCAGGGCGGCTGTTCGGAAACCTCACGCCCCACCACCCACGACAACCCTACTTATATTGTGCATGACGTGGTGCATTACGCGGTGGCCAACATGCCCGGCGGGGTCGCCCGCACCTCCACCTTCGCGCTCAACAACGCAACACTGCCCTTCATCATCGCGCTGGCCGAGCAAGGCCCCAAAGCGGCCATGCTGGCCAACCCGCACTTGCGCGATGGGCTCAACATCTATCGCGGCGCGCTCACCTATAAAGCGGTAGCCGAGGCGCAAAACCGCGCCTATACGGATGCGCAAGTAGCGCTTCGCGCCTGATCAGGCCAGCGCCCCGCCATCGATCACAAAGGTCTGCCCGGTGGTGAAGGCGCCTGCGGGGGAGGCAAGAAACACAGCAGCCCCGGCAATCTCATCGGGCTCGCCGATTCGGCGCAGCGCCGCGCCCGCGGTCGAGCGCTTCAGCGTTTCGGGGTTCTCCCACAGCGCGCGCGCGAAATCGGTTTTCACCAGCCCGGGCGCAATGCAATTGGCGCGAATGCCATACTGGCCATATTCCACCGCCAGATTGCGCGCCAGCTGCATGTCCGCCGCCTTGGAGATGCAATAGGCCCCGATCACCGGCGAGCCCCGCAGCCCGCCAATGGACGATACGATGATGATCGAGCCCTCTTTGCGGTCCACCATCTCCGGCAACACCATCTGGCAGAGCCAGTGGTTGGAGCGCACATTCGCCGCCATGATCTTGTCGAACGCATCATCCGGCATCTCCGACATCGGCCCGTAATACGGATTGAGCGCCGCATTGCAGACCAGCACATCGATCTTGCCAAAGGTCTCGCGCGTGCTGTTCACCAGCGCCTGCAACTGATCCTTGTAATTGATGTTGCACGCGATGGGGGCCGCCACCTTTTTCCCCTTGCCGTATTTCGCGTTGATGTCAGCCGCCACCTTCTCACACACATCGCCCTTGCGGCTCGACACCACGACGTTCGCGCCATGCTCGGCCAGCCGGTGCACAATCGCCTCCCCGATGCCCTTGGTGGAGCCGGTGACAAGGCAGGTTTTTCCGCTGAGATCGAACAAGGTCATGGGGTGTTCCTTCCTGAATATCTTTGAGTCTCCTTTTACCGGAGCCTTCCCCCAAAACGCAAAACGCCCCCGCGCCCTTTTCAGAGCGCGGGGGCGTTTTGCGGGTTCTCAACCGCCAAACACGTCAAACGCATAGCTCAGCGTGCCAACCACCGTTGCGCCGCACCAATTGTTGCGCGGCCCGTTAAACCCTTCGCAGGTTGATTTGGAGATGGAGGTATCGACGTAACGCACATCCAGCGAAATCCCGTTCCACGTCGCCGTGGCGCCCAGATCCCACTGCGTATAGGGAAAGCCGGTGCCCGCATTGTTGAGCTTGTCGGCCCATTGATGGCCCACATTGCCGCTCACCGTCACCCAGTCATTGACGACATAACTCGCATTGCCGTTCAGCCACACGCCTGTTCCCGTCTCGCCAAAAAAATCCGGCGACACCGCAACCGTGCCGGTGAGGGTGAGATTGTCGAAGCTGTGCGAAACCGCAGCACTGCCTTCAAAGAAACTCAGCCGCGCCGTGCCTGGCAGCCCGTCATGTTCGGGATAGGCATAATACAGCGCCTGCAACGTCAGCCCCGTACCATCGAGGTCGAAATGCTTGCCGCCATAAATGTCCCATTCCAGCGACGTATTGTGATGCGAGACATAAGCCCCCGAAGGCCCATCGTTGAAATTGATCTTCGACAGGAAGGTGCCGAGATACCAGCCATCCGGCCCGCTATAATTCAGCGTCGCTTGCGGCGCCGGATCGCTATCGTTTTGGCTGATGCCGCGAAAGCGATAGTCGGAGGTGAACGCTACCGAACCCGAAAGACTGCCGATATCGTTATCGGCCAAAGCAGGCGTGCAGAGCAGTGCAAGGCTCGCCACCCCCAAAATCACTTTTTTGCTATGCGATGTCATTGCTGTCCCTCTTCACTTGGCCCGCTGCCCGGGCGGAACCGGATTGTGCGGTGCCGCAAAACTGCGGCACCACAAGGTTTCGGGAACAGGCATATAAAAACAAGTGAAAAACAGGCAAATCTGCCGCCTCAGCGCTGGTGTTGTTGTTTTATTTTCGCCCATTTATCGCATTGCACCATTTTTGTGCACGTCATCTAGGCAGTGCGCCCACTCTTTGGGCGCATCAGCGCCGCGCCCCCGCCATCACCGCCAGATGCATCCCGCTGTCGGTGAGCAGAAATTCGCCCGTGATGTTGGCCGAGTCCGGGCTACAGAAAAACAGCACGGTCTTGGCAATCTCCTCGCCATCGGCAATGACGGGCAAAAGATTTTCCCTGGTCTGATTGTCTTTGATCTGGTCCGCCGTCTTATCGCCAAACCGCTTGCTGAACCATTCGGTGGCGACATAACCGGGACACACCGCATTCACCCGGATCTCCGGTGCCAGCGCCCG
>DATJDE010000258.1:0-2426 GCA_035497595.1 Rhizomicrobium sp.
ATCGACAGCGATCCCACAAAATTGATTGAGATTGTCGGCATCGGCAAGCAATTGCTGATGACGCGCGGGGCGCTGACCACGTTTTCCATCGCCAACGACGTGGCAAAATATTTTGCCATCATTCCGGCGATGTTCGCACCGATCTATCCGGGCTTGATGTTGCTCAATGTCATGAAGCTCACGAGCGCACAAAGCGCCATTCTGTCTGCGATCATCTTCAACGCGCTTATCATTCTGGCGCTGATTCCGTTGGCGCTTAAAGGTGTTTCCTACCGCCCGCGCTCGGCGGCAGAGTTGTTGTCGCGCAATCTCGTTGTCTATGGGCTTGGCGGTATAATCGCGCCATTCATTGGCATCAAACTAATTGACATGATCGTTACCGCCATAGGACTTGTGTAAGGCCGCCATGATACGTTTCGTAGAATACCTTCGCCCCGCCTTTGTGTTGTTGATCCTGCTGACCCTCGTGACTGGGATCGCCTATCCCCTCATGATGACGGGCATCGCACAGGTGTTGTTTCCCGACCAGGCCAATGGCAGCTTGATCAAACGCGATGGCCGGGTCATCGGCTCTGCCCTGATTGGGCAGAATTTTTCCGATCCGCGTTATTTTCACCCCCGCCCTTCGGCTGCGGGAAAGGGCTATGATGCGGCGGCATCATCCGGCTCCAATCTGGGTCCAACCAGCAAGGCGCTTATCGCCCGTCTGGATGCGGACGAAAAGGCGGTGCGCAAAGCCTATGGGGGTGGCACCATTCCCGCTGACCTGATCACCGCATCGGGAAGCGGCCTCGATCCGGATATCTCGCCCGCATCCGCCGAATTCCAGGCCGATAGCGTGGCGCGCGCGAGGGGCCTGTCGCCCAAAGCCGTGCGCCGGATCATCGCATCCGCCACTACCCCCCGAGACCTCGGCCTGCTGGGAGAGCCACGCGTCAACGTGCTCAAACTTAATCTTGCACTTGATGCGATGCCCGCGCCTGCGCGATAGGCTATAGTTGCGGGATTATGGCAGACATCGACAGACGGCCATCCCCTGATGCCCTTCTTGAAACAGCACGGCGCGAAGGCCGCGGTGCGTTGAAGATTTTCCTTGGGGCTGCGCCTGGCGTTGGAAAAACCTATGCCATGTTGCGTCAGGCACGGGACCACAGGCTAGACGAAGATGTGATCATAGGTGTGGTCGAAACCCATGGCCGGGTGGATACCGAGGCACTCACCAAAGGCTTTGATCGTGTTCCGAAGAAACGCACCCTCTATAAGGGGCTTGTCGTTGCGGAGATGGATCTTGATGCGATCCTGACACGCAAGCCGAAACTTGTTCTGGTCGACGAACTCGCGCACACAAATGCCGCCGGTAGCCGCCATCCCAAGCGGTACATGGATGTCGAGGAAATTCTTGCAGCCAATATCGATGTCTATACAACCCTCAATATTCAGCATGTTGAGAGTCTGAACGATGTGGTGGCCCGCATTACGCGTATCCGCGTGCGTGAAACCGTGCCCGATCGGTTGGTGGATGAAGCCGACGAGATTGAGCTGGTCGACCTGACGGCGGATGATCTGATCGAGCGCCTCAATCAGGGTAAGGTCTATGTGAAGGCACAGGCCGAGCGCGCACTCAAACATTATTTCGCGCCCGGCAACCTGGCGGCATTGCGAGAGCTGGCGTTACGCAGGGCAGCCCAGCATGTCGACCGTGATATGGTTGACTATATGAAATCGCATGCGGTCGAAGGGCCGTGGCCGGCCGCAGAGCGTATCCTCGTGTGCATTGGTGAACAGCCTTCGTCCGCAGAATTGGTGCGCCGTGCCCGCAGATTATCCGATAGCATGGGCGCGTCGTGGGGCGCGCTTCATGTCGAAGGCCCGTATTATGCCAATCTGGGCGAAATTGAACGCGACCGCATTGCCGACACGCTGCGTCTGGCACAGCGGCTGGGCGCGGAAAGCATCACCATTCCCGGTCGCGATATCGCCGAAACTGTGCTCGCTTATGCGCGCGATAATAACGTCACGCAGATCATGGTCGGCAAGTCACAACGCCTTGGCTGGCTGCACTGGCTAGGTGGTTCGGTGGCGCACCGGCTGGTGGAAGAAGGCGGGCAGGTCGGCATTCATGTTGTCTCCGCCGAAGGCGCGCAAGTCGCGGCCAAGACCGTTCGCACCACAAAAACCGCCAAGCCATTTTTGTTTTTGCCCTATTTTCTGTCTGTTGCCACGGTGGCAGCAACGGTTGCGCTGGGGTGGGTCGTCCAGTTCGCGGCCGGTCTCGCCAGTCTTACCAGCGTCGCGATGCTGTTCCTCATGCCGGTGCTGTTCGGCGCGGTGACATATGGCTTGCGACCTGCGCTGTTCGCAACGGTCCTCAGCGTAGGGGCCTACAACTTCTTCTTCCTGCCGCCACTGTACAACTTCACCATAGC
>DATJDE010000259.1:0-3126 GCA_035497595.1 Rhizomicrobium sp.
TGCGCCGATCACACCGCCATAATAGGGAAGCGACAAAGCATTTGGCACCTGAAAGGCTTCGTCACTATAAAGCGACACTGGCATACAGCTTTGACTCAAATATGCCTGCCCTACCGTGCCTCCCGCACCAGCTTCGGTCGAAAACCCGCCCACTTCTGCAGGAGGATTATCGCGCTTGCACAACTGCTTGCTAGAGCGCAGGCGATCATCATCTTCCGAAAAATGTTCCCAGATAAGGCTGGTTTTGAAATTCTCGCTGGGTTTGAAGCCGATACTGAGGCGGCCTGCCCAGAGATTTCTGCCATCGGTCGGCTTGTTTGAAATGGTGTTGAAGGAATAGCCATCGCGCTTGGTCCATTCGCCTGCGAGGCGCACGGCCAGCCGGTCATCGACGATGGGCAGGTTGATCATGCCTTCGAATCGACGGTTCTTGTAGTTGCCGATATCGGCGCTGGCCAAGGCCTCGAACTGATCGGACGGCTTGGCGCTGGTGATGTTCACCACGCCTGCGGTCGCGTTGCGGCCATACAGCGTGCCTTGCGGGCCGCGCAGCACTTCGACTTGCGCGACGTCGAAGAATTCCTGTTCGAAGAAATGGTTGCGGATGAAGGGCATGTCGTTGAAGGCTACGGCCACTGCGGGATCGGTGGTGACCGAGATGGCCTGTGTGCCGATGCCGCGTAGTTGGATGCTGTAGCCGCTGAAATTGGTTTTAGTGAAGGTCATGTTCGGGACTTGTTTGATCAAGTCCGGGCCGCCGGTGGTTTGGCTGGCGGTGAGTTGTTCCTGGCTCAATGCCGTGATCGCGATGGGGATGGACTGGACATCGCCGCCGCCGAGCTTTGACGATGTGACGGTGACGGTTTCCACGCTGCGCGGCTGAGGAGTGGCTTGGGCCAACTGCATCGGTTGCAGTGTGTCTGCCGCACTGCTGGATTGGCTGCTGCGCACGACAGCCAGCACACCGGATTCATTTTGGATGGTGAACCCTGATCCGGACAGTATGCGAGAGAGTGCCTGGTCGGCTGGAAAATCGCCTTTCACGCCCCTTGACCGCACGCCTTTGATGGCATCCTGCGAGACGATCAGGTGCACACCGGTCTGGGTGACATAGGTGTTCAGCGCATTCTCAAGATCGCCGCCTGGAATGTTGAAGTTTTCGGCTGTTGCGGGCGCTATGAAACACACCGCACAGGCACCGCCCATCAACAGGGATTTAATTCTAACCGAAAGCATATGCCCCCCTTTTTACGTTTTGCGGCGAAGCGTCTTGCCGTCTAAAAACCACCCTAAATTTTCCGCGCCGAAACGATCCCCTCAGCGCGAAATCACAACCTCGCCATCTTTGTTTTCGACATTCACGCCAAGCACGACATGCGCCACACGGCCGAACAGCCGAACATCGTTAGCCGGAAATGTGCCGTTAATTTTCAGCTGCGCCACATCGGCATCCGCGATGACGATCTTTTGCGCGTTGTATCGGTTGAGCTCTTCGGCGGCCTGGGCCAACGACGTGTGGAAAAAAATCAACGCTCCGTGACGCCAGGCGAGCGCTTCCTTCAACTCGCGAACAGGCTTGCGTGTGACTGTGAACGTATCAGCGGTTGCAATCACAATGTCACCGGGAGTCAAGACCGCGAATTTCGAAGCCGCCCCATCGGTTCGCTCAAATTGTGCGCGGCCTTCGACCAACGCAACCTTGACCCCATCAGGATTGCGCCGGACCACGAATTCGGTGCCGAGGTCGATGACGCGATGGTTGCCTACAGTCACCGTGAAGGGGCGCGCCGTGTCGTGCGTGACCTTGAAAAAGGCCTCACCCCGGTCGAGCACTACGCTGCGTTGGCTGCCTTTGAGAGCGACCCGAAGCGACGTATCGGTATTGAGCTCGATCCGCGTTCCATCTGTGAGCGTGATGGTTTTTTGGCCGCCGATGGCTGTGACATAGGTCGTGCCATCTGGCTTGGAGAAATATTCAACCGCGCCCATTGCGATTGCGGCGAAGACGATTAATGCTGCCGCAACTCGGAATGAAGCTGAAAGAGCTCCCTTGTGGGGTGAAAATGGCGCCGGACGAAAGGGGGGCTTTTGCAGAACCACAATGCGGTCTGCCTTATTCCACGCAGCACAAACCCGCATATAGGCGACCTTATGTGTGGCGGATTCCGAGAGCCACGCATCCAGTTCAGCCTGATCCTTCTGGCTCCAATCTTCGCTGACCCGACGCTCTAGCCATTGCGCGGCGTGCGCGCGCACCTCGCGGGCCGCGGGCATGTTTTTCCCCGCCTCTGCGCTCATGGCGTGCCCCCAAGATCGGCGCGATCGCCATAAACAAAATCCGCCAGCGCATACATGGCGTTAGCGATATTATGTTTGACGGTGTCTTCATCGACACCCAGGCGTTGCGCGATTTCCTTGCGCGAGAGCCCTTCGACCTTCTTCATCAACAGGGCATCGCGATAGGGTTTCGGGAGGCGGTCGAGCGCCCCTTGCAAACGGCGCAATTCATCGCGCGCAATGATCGTGCGGTCGGGGCCGGGCTCGTCGATGGCCACGCCCAGCGCATCGAGATCGGCGACGGCTTCAAAAGAAACGATACGGTCTCGGCGCGCGCGATCAATCAGCAAATTACGCGCGGTGGCGAAGACGAAGGGCTTCGTCGGCTGCGGAATATGTTCGCTCGCCGCTTCAAATACGCGGGCATAGATATCCTGGCATAGGTCATCTATGTCGTTTTGATTGCGCCATGAGCGGCGTAAAAACTGCATCAACGCGGCCTCCAATGGCAACACTTCCCGGATGAACCAAGCTTCCGCATCAGACGCACTCATGGCCGCGCTCGAAAGGGGCGGTTCGGCCCCTGGACGCCTCGTGTCTGATGTTTCAACCATTCCCCGCCAATCTCCTGCCTCTCGGGGTTAGAAGTCATAACTGCACTTAGTAGAACGATCCGGGCGCGCGTTTGACGGAAATTTTTTCGAAAATCGTCTGATCGGTCGGACAGATATTAGGTTGCGGCCCTATAATCCCTATAGTCGGCCGGTCCAGGATGACCTGCTCCCATGGGATTCGCGTCAATGCCGTCGCGGCTGGATCAATGGAGTCGGGCGCACTGGCAGGAATGAT
>DATJDE010000260.1:0-2172 GCA_035497595.1 Rhizomicrobium sp.
CGGGTTTCATCGTGGGTGACATCGAAATAGGCTTCGCCCTTATCGAGCCAGACTTTGCGTGTTTTCGCACTTAGCGCCACGCGCACGGCGGAATCGGTGTTGAGATCGATTTTCGAGCCATCGCTGAGGGTGAGAATTTGCCGCCCGCCGACGGTGGTGGAATAGGCCTTGCCCTCGGGCGCGAGAGTATAGTGCAGGGCGGTGCTGCCGCAGATGGCAACCACCGCCAAAACCGCCACCGCCTTGAAGATCAACTTTGCGCGGCTTTCGTGTTCGCGGCGCCGGTGCGGCGCAGCGAAGGCGGCCAGCCTGTCGGTATCTTTCCACACCGCTTCTAACCGCCAGAACGCGGCGCGATGGGCGGGGGATTGCGCGGCCCATGTATCGAGCAGGGCCTGATCTTCCGGCGTCCAGTCATCGCAATCGCGCCGCTCTATCCAGGCGGCGGCTTCGGCGTTGATCTGCGCCATGGTGGGTTGCGGATTGGGCGTCATGGCTTTGGCTCCGGCGCATCGTTGAAAAACAGATCGGCGAGCGCGGCGACCCCGGCGGTGATGTGTGCCGCCACTGTTTTTTCACTGATGCCCATGCGGGTTGCGATGTCTTTGCGGGAGAGCCCTTCGATCCGCCGCAGCACGATGGCTTCGCGGCAGCGGGGCGGAAGATCTTCCAGCGCGGCATAGAGGCGGCGCAGCGTATCGCGCGCGATCACCGTGCGATCCGGGCCGGGAATGTCGGCGACCATGCCCAGCGCATCGAGATCGGCCACGGAATCTATGGTCACGACCCGTTCGCGGTGGACCCGGTTGATGAGCAGGTTGCGGGCGGTGGCGAAGACGAAGGCTTTGGTGCGTTCGGGGATGGCGGTTTCGCCGGCGGCCAGCACCTGGGCGTAGACTTCCTGGCGGATGTCTTCCAGATCGGCCTTGTTGCGCCAGTTCTGGTGCAGGAAGTGCATCAGCATCGGTTCCAGTGGCAGGACTTCGAGCACGAACCATTGCTTTGTTGTGGACGCAGTCATCTGTGCATCCGAACGCGCTGTCCCTGCCCGGCCTGTTTCAGGTGTTTTTTTCATCCCCGCCCGGTGTCCCGCCTGTTTGCGATCAACTGTGCGACCATGCCTATAAGACAAGGAAGGGCGGCGGAGGTCTTAGTGGGGCGGGAAGATTTTTTCGCGAGTGGGCCATATGCAAAAGGGCGGGCCATGTCTGGACCCGCCCCGGCGTCAAAGCAGCGGCGGCGAAGGGTGGCCGCATTCAAGCGGGATTTCGCACCTTTCGCACCTTGGCCTATCCCCCGGGTTTAGCGGATGCGCGCGAGGTTTCTCGCACCCTGCCCTGTATGTGTCTCGCGGGTTTGGGCCGGATTTCCGGAAAATGGCCCTGGGGTGGTGTGTGGCTCCTGCCTTGCGATTGAAGTAGGAATATAGAGCGGGATATCATGGGTTTCAAGACCTATTGTGTATTTTATTCCTGACGGAGGAAGCATCAACTGGAGGCGCCTGCATTTCTGGGCTGGCACCTGGGTTCCCTTCCCTCGGTTCGCGCTGGCGCGCGGCCCTCGCCGGGAATGAAAAAAGGGCGGCGGATTGCTCCGCCGCCCTTTGTGGTTTTCCAGCTTGGCGCGCTTACCAGTTTTTGGTGATGCGCAGGCCGAAGAGGCGTGGGTCTGTGGTGAAGACGTTGGTGGTGAGGGCCGTGTCATCGGAGTTGAGGAAGGTGCCGGTGATCGCGGTCGTGTCGAACACGTTCTTCATATAGGCCATGGCCTGCCAGCCATCCTGATTGGTCAAAATCAGGGTCAGGTTGAGGTTGGTGTAGGCGTGGATCTGGTCATAGGGCGTGGAGTTGTAGATCCGCGCGAAGGAATTGCCCTGCCAATAACCATCGCCCCGCAAGGTGACCGCCCAGTCGCTGCTGATGGGCATGGAGTATTGCGCACCGAGCGAGAGTGTGAAGGGCGGCGTGTTGGGAAGATCATTCCCGCCGACATTCTTGTAGAAGCCCTGGCCTTTATTGGGGAACACGACGGGATCAAAGGGATAGTTCGGGTTGGCCATTGTGATATTCGGCGTAATGTTCTGCATCTGACCGCGGATGAGATTGGAGAGCGCAGCACCGGGACAAAGCGTATACAGTTGATTTAAATTTGCGTTTTGCGCGACGTATTGCT
>DATJDE010000261.1:0-13306 GCA_035497595.1 Rhizomicrobium sp.
GTCGAGCCCCAGCACGGTGAGCCCAAGCCCCGTCAGACTCTCAGCAGTCGCTTGGCCGATACCGCTTGCGGCGCCCGTCACAATCGCCGTGGACGAAGGTCTGAAACCTAAAAAATCAACCTGGCTCATGGCTGTTTCGCAAAATCCGCAATCTGGCGCACAAAAGCAGCGGGTTGATCGGCCACAACAAAATGGCCCGCATCCTCAATCACCTTGCGCGTGGCATGGGGGATGGCCTGGTGCAGCGCATCGCCCGCCTGGATCGCCCGTCCCTTGGCGCCAAACAGCAACAATGCCGGCACCTTCACGCGGGCAAGCGACGCAGCAAAATCATGGTCGCGAATGGCCTGCATCCCATGCAGCAAAGACCATGTCCCCGCTTTGTTGCGATCAATATTCCAGCGCGCCAGTTCGGCATCGGTCACGGTTGCCTCGCGCCGCGCCTGAACCTGTTCGCGGCTCTGGGTGGGAATGGCAAAAAGCTGCTCTACCATCGGCCACGCTGCCGTCCACCAATCGCGGGTGCGAAACTGCGCCTCAATCAACACAACGCGCGCCACAAGCGCCGTATCGCTGGCAAGAACGGCGGCAATGAACGCACCAACCGAATTGCCCGCCACCACAGCGCCGGAAACACCCAGCGCCCGCAGAAGCTCTCCGACCTCGGCCGCATGATCTTCGATAGAAAGCGCGGTCTCGCGGTAAAGGCTATCGCCTTGTCCCGCCATATCAAGCGCGATCACGTCGAAGGATTGCGCAAACTCCGCCAGCACATGCTCGAATTCGTGCCAGGATTGCCCATTGCCATGCAGCAAAACCAGTGGCTGGCCCTTGCCCAACCGAACACCGCGCAAAACCCCGCGCGCAGTTGTGTGGCTGATGGGATGCAGCGCCGTCATACCCGCGTCTCCGCCATATGTTCCACCGCCAGCATCGCAAATATCATCGATGCCGCAATGGAAGCGCCCGCCCCCGGATACATCGGCCCAAACACAGAGGCCGAACTGTTGCCCGCCGCATAAAGCCCCTCGATCACTTCGCCGTCATCGCGCAGCACACGGCCAAACTCATCGGTCAAAAGTCCGCCCGCGGTGCCGACATCGCCGGGATAAATCTTCGCCGCATAAAACGGCCCGTTTGAAATCGCACCGAGATTGCCGTTCGGCTTCACCCGCTCATCGCTGTAAAAGCGGCTGTAAGCGGTCTCACCACGCGCGAAATCACTGTCGCGCCCGCTTGCAACCATGGTGTTGAAATGCTCCACCGTCCGGCGCAGCGCCGCGGGATCGACCTCGATCTCCGCCGCCAATTCCTCCAGCGTTGCGCCTTTTTTCAGATAACCGCTTTTCAACCACTCGCCCGGCGTCAGCCGCGGCGGCGCAAGCCCAAAGGCATAGCGGTTGCGGTGGCGGCTCTCCAGAATGATCCAGCTATGGTCGGTGTTCAGCGCAGCATGGCGCTTGATCATCGCCTGACCCACTTCCATATAAGGCCCGGCCTCATTGAGATAACGCTGGCCCTCAATGTCCACAATCAGACTATGCGGAAAACAGCGGTCCCACACATGCAGCATCGGGCCAGACGGCGTTTTGGTCCCCGGCACCCACCAGGATTCTTCCATCAACGCGGTCGCGGCCCCCGCAGCCTTGCCGATCTCGATGGCCTCACCCGTATCGTCAGGCGACGACATGGAAACATCGGTGCCCACAGGGGCCTGATAGGCCGCCCGCATGCCAGCGTTCTGCGCAAAACCACCAGCGGTGAGCAAAACCCCCTTGCGCGCGCCAATGCGCAAAGGCTTGCCCTCGCGCTCCACGCACGCGCCAACCACCGCGCCGTTTTCAACAATCAAATCCACAAGCGTCGTCTGCCGCCAGATGGGAACACCAGCCCGCACCGCGCCGCGCAAAATCCGCCCCATCAGGGCCTGTCCGCGCGTCAAAAGTTTCACCCGGCGCACCCGCGCCCACAGATCGCGGCACACAACGCGGGCCGAAATCAGGGCCGTGCGTACCGAGCGCGCACCCAGCGCCAGCACCGCCACTTCCACAGAATTGGCGGCCAAAAACATCCGCGTCGGGCGCAGCCAGCTTTCTGCCTCGTCCAGCTCACGCGCGTTGAAGGGGGCAGCATGCAGCGTGCGCCCTTGCGCAAATCCGCCCGGCGCTTCGGCGTAATAATCGGTCCAGCCTGAATGTTGCAGCGCCACGCCATGGCGTTGCAGCAGATCGACCAGCGGTCCACTGGCCCGCACATAAGCCTCCAGCCGCGCAGGCGACGCCGAAGGGTAACCGGCCGGAACAATCGCTTTAAGATGCGTCAGGCCAAGCTCCACCGTGTCGGCAAGGCCTGCGGCGCGTGCTACGCTGTTGGCGAACACCCAGAGCGTGCCGCCTGAAAGCGCTGTTGCCCCGCCCGTCACCGCGCTTTTTTCTATGACCAGCACATCCTGGCCTTTTTCACGGGCCGCCAGCGCACCGGCAAGGCCGCCGCCGCTGCCAACGATAAGGATGTCGCAATACTGATCGAACGGGTGCGTTGCCGTGGGCGTCATGCTTTGCTCCTACCCCACATTGATATAAATTATTTATACATTCAACCCATATGTTTGACGCATCATGGTCTTTTGGCGTATGTGGCCATCATCCAATGTTGTTTTAGAGTATTCGCCTTTTTCACGGGCCAGTCCTTGCCCCTCTTTTTGAAAAGTCCCTTATGCGCGGCAAGTCACTTCTTGGTACGCCACGTCCTGCTGGTGAAGACCGGCCAGACCAGCTTCCGGTCCACGTCCCCAAAGCCGCAGAATTGATCGCCGATGTCATTCGCCGCCAGATTGTGGTGGGTGAGCTGAAGGAGGGTGAGCCCCTTCCCGCCGAATCCAAGCTGATGGCCCAGTTCCGGGTTTCGCGCCCCACGCTGCGCGAGGCGTTCCGTATCCTGGAAACCGATGCGCTGATTCATGTCCGCCGCGGGGCAGGGGGCGGCGCCCGCGCCCGTTTCCCGCAGGATTCCACGGCCGCGCGCTCCTTCGGCATGTTGTTGCAAATTCGCGGCGCCACGCTGGGCGAGGTGCTGCAGGCCCGCACCATCATCGAGCCCCCCATGGTCGGCCAGCTCGCGCTCAGCCGCACCGCCGAAGATCTGGCCATGCTCAAGGCCCATATCGAGCTTGAAAGCCGCTCGCTGGAAGATTTCGAGAAATTTGGCCTGGCCACCGCGCGCCTGCATGAATTGCTGGTGAAACGCGCGGACAACACCGTCCTCGGCCTGATGGTCGGCATGCTGGACGATCTGTTCCTGCGCCATGTCACCAAATTCGTCGGCCGCGCGCGCCCCGACCAGCTGGCGCTCAACCGGCGCGCTTTGTCGAACCACATTCATATGGTGGAGCGGGTGGAAGCCTATGATGCCATCGGCGCCGAAGCCGGATGGCGCCGCCATATGGAACTGCTCTACGAGATCATCATGTCCGAGCTGGGCGAAACCACTGTGCTGGATCTTTATTGAAGGCTAACGCGATGCCACAACAGTTCGGACCGCACGCCACCATAGACGAAGTGCTGGGCGCGACCGATCTATCGGCCCGCACCATCCTGATCACAGGGGCCGCCTCCGGCCTCGGGCTGGAAAGCGCACGCGCCTTCGCCAAACGCGGCGCAAGGCTGATGCTCACGGTGCGCGATGCCCCAAAAGCCGCCGCAGCCATAGACAGCGTCAAAGCACTTGCCCCCGATCCCGCGGCAATAGAGGTCAGCGAACTCGATCTCGCCGCCTTCTCATCCATCCGTGCCGCCACCACAAGCTGGCTGGACGAGGGGCGCCGCTTCAACATCCTCATGGCCAATGCCGGCGTCATGGCCTGCCCCGAAGGGCGCACGCAAGACGGGTTTGAAACCCAGTTCGGCACCAACCATCTGGGCCATTTCCTGCTGGTGAACCGCTTGGTCCCAACCCTCATCGCCGCCGCGCCATCGCGCGTGGTGATCCTGTCATCCGGCGCCCACCGGCGCGGCGAGGTCAGCCTCGACGATCCGAATTTCGCGCATACGCCCTATTCGCCATGGCTCGCTTATGGCCGCTCCAAAACCGCCAATGCATTGTTTGCTGTGGCGCTCGATGCACGGCTGAAGGACAAGGGCGTGCGCGCCTGCTCCATCAGCCCCGGCGCGGTGTCGGAAACCAATCTAAGCCGCCACATGACGCCGCAAGATATGGAGCGACTACGCAAGTCTCCCGGCCGCCGCCCCGTCTTCAAAACCCTGGCCGAAGGCGCCGCCACACAAGTCTGGGCAGCCGCAATCGCGCAGGCAGAAACAATCGGCGGGCGCTATTGCGAAAACTGTGCCGTCGCCGACACCATCACCGACCCGGTTGAAACCAACGGCGTCATGGCCTTCGCAACAGACCCCGCCCGCGCCGAAGCCCTGTGGGCCGCCAGCGAAGGCTTTGTCGGCGAGCGCTTCGCCTGGCCCTGAAATCTACTTCTTCAAGGCGTGGCGCAGCGAACGTGCCGGCTTCACCGCCGCTGTGCGTAACACCGGCTTTGGCTTGTCGAATTTGAGCGCAGGCCCCCAATCAGACGCCAGAATCTGTGCCACCTTGCGCACATTTTCCGCACCGATCCGTACCCCCAGATCGTGGACAATCGCACCCATCCCGTCCAACGCTTCCGCACGCATCTTGTCGCCGATCTTGGTGAAGTAGACGAGCTTGTTGCGCCGGTCCTGCGGGTCGTCGGTCAGGGTGATGATGTTCTTCTTCACCATCTGCTGAATGGTGACATGAATGGCCTGTCGGCTGATACCAAGCTGGCGGGCAATCTCCGCCGGTTGGCGATAGCCAAGCATCACATGCGTCATCAGCATGGATTGGGAATGGGTGAAATCCTCCCAGCCGCGCGAGCGCACATAATTCCGCACACTGTCTTCAAACCAGTAAAACCCCCGCAGCAAGGTCAGAATCATGCTGAAGGTCGGTGGTGTTTCTTCCATTGCGAGTACCCTCCCCCGGGTAGGGCAGAATTGCACACGCCCGCGGCACATATGCAAATGCAAAAATAAGCGTTCTGTCTCAGTACCTTGTGACAGGAACCCCCGCGGTGGGCGAGACGCAGATAAATCCGAATCGTCAATTGCATTGACGGTTAAGGTCAGTTAGATTGACAGATAGATATTGCTTCGATAGCTAACAAACAAGCCGGTCAAAAAAAGCAGTCCGGCGATGAGGGAGAAGATGCCATGAGCAACGCCATTTCGGCGCTGGTTGATCGCGCAGCCATAACGGACGCGATCCACACCTGGTCCACTGCAATCGATACGCGTGATTGGGCGCGCATGCGTGCCCTGCTGACCGATCCGGTCCACATCGATTACAGCTCCAACGGCTCGATCAGCGGCGAAATGCCGGTCGAAAACTGGATCACGCGCCTCAAAGGGCTTTATGGCTTCGATGCCACGTTGCACATGGTCTCCAATCTGGTGATCGAGCTCGATGGCGATGCCGCCACCTGCACCTCTTACGTCAATGCCATGCATTTCCTGAACGATGCGGGCCGCGAACTGGGCGCCTATGCCTGCGGCGTCTATATCCACAAACTCAAACGCAACGGCGATTCCTGGAATATTTATAGCGCGACTTTCAAAGTCGCAGGCCGCCACAGCGGCAGCCAGGCGTTTGACGATGCCTTCACCCGTGCCCGCGAACTCAGCTCCGCCCGCGCTCCCAAATAGCCACGCACAACAAATAAAAAGGGAGGCTCACCTGTACTATCAGCCCCAGAAAATGCGGTTCGGCATCTTCATTGCGCCCTACCACCCGGTTCATGAGAACCCGACGCTGGCACTCGAGCGCGACATGCAGCTTGTCGAGCATGTCGATATGCTCGGCTACGACGAAGCCTGGATTGGCGAACATCATTCCGGCGGTTACGAAGTCATCTCCTCGCCGGAGTTGTTCATCGCAGGCGTCGCGCCCCGCACCAAACACATCCGCTTCGGCACCGGCGTCAATTCGCTGAGCTATCACCAGCCGCTGATCCTGGCCGATCGCATCGCCCAGCTCGATCATCAGGTGCGCGGCCGCCTCATCTTTGGCGCAGGCCCCGGCCAATTGCCAATTGATGCCTACATGCTCGGCATCGACCCCATGAACCAGCGCCGCATGATGAATGAATCGCTGGAATGCATGATCGATCTGTTCGAAGGCAAAACCGTCAACCGCCAGACAGACTGGTTCACTTTGCGCGAAGCAAGGCTGCAAGTCCTGCCCTTCCAGGCCCCGCGCATGGACATGGTGGTCGCCTGTTCGGTCACACCCACCGGCCCCGTCACCGCAGGGCGCCTTGGTCTTGGCATGCTCTCGCTCGCCGCCTCCACCGCCATCGGTTACACCGCGCTCGGCGAACATTGGGGCGTCTACGAAGAAGCCGCCACCAAGGCAGGCAAAACCGTCAACCGCGATAGCTGGCGCGTCGTCGTCAACGTCCATGTCGCCGAAACACGCGAACAGGCGAAGGCCGATCTCGAATTTGGCGTGCTGGATCTGGTGAACTATATGCGCCGCATGCGCGGTGCTGCCGCCAGTGCCGGCCAAAGCCTCTCGCGCGTCACCGATGCGAAAAGCGGCGTCGAGGTCATGACCACCGAAGGGCTGGGCGCACTCGGGCGCGCCTTCGCCGGTTCGCCGCAAGATGTCATCGAATATATCGAAGACCTGCAAAAAAAATCCGGCGGCTTCGGCACCTTCATGTTCCTTACCCATAACTGCGCAAACTTCGAAGCCACGAAAAAAAGTTACGAACTGTTCGCCCGCTACGTCATCCCCCATTTCCAGGGCAGCAACGTCAATCGCGCAGCCTCCCTTGGCTGGGCAGAGGAAAAAAGTTCAGTGACGTATGGCGGCATCGTGAACGCCATGAAGCAGGCAATCTCAGATCACGAGAAGACTAAAGCCGACAGTTGAACGTGCCTGGCCGGTGACACGCCATGGGGGGCCGTGGCGCGTCACCGTAAATATGCTCAATCCAGCATCAACCAGTATCAGTGAGGGAATATGAGAACGTCTACGAAGTGTCTCTTCATAACCACGGCCCTTGTCGCAGCATCGGTCGCGTTTTCACCAGCTGCCGTCGCGCAGGAAAAGAGTGCCGCCGCCTTTGAAGGCATTGAAACCGTCGTTGTGACCGCGCAAAAGCGCGAGCAGAGCGTGCAGGATGTTCCGATTTCCATGTCGGTCATCAGCGGCGAACAGATCTCGCAATTTCATGCGGTCAATCTCTACGCGCTGCAAAATTCGATACCTAACCTCTATATCGAACGCCTCAATGCCGCCGACGTGATCTATATCCGCGGCTTCGGTTCAGCGCCGTCCAACTTCGCCTTCGATCAATCCGTCAGCCTTTATCAAGACGGCATCTATGGCGGTCGTGGCAAGCAGTTCCAGGCACCGTTCTTCGACGTCGAACGCGTTGAAGTGGCGCGCGGCCCGCAAGGCGCGCTGTTCGGCAAAAACACCCCCGCTGGCGCCATCAGCATCGTCACCGCTGGCCCGACGGCTAGTTTTGAAGGCCGCGCAACAGCGGCCTACAACTTCCAACTCAGCGGCATCGATCTGGATGGGTATGTCTCCGGCCCGATCACCGAAAAACTCGGCGCACGCATTGCCGTGAAGCTTTTGGATAATGATGGGTTCATCAAAAACCAGACAACCGGCAACAACGATCCGCGCGTTAAACAGCGCCTCATCCGCGTCACCACGAAATACGAACCCACCGCAGATATTGATCTGACCGCGAAGTTCGAACATTCCGAAGTGCGCAACGATGGCGTCGCCCTGGTGCTCGCATCGCCCACCGTGCGCGGCCAGGTTACCGAAGATCGTTTTGCCGATGCAAACCCCTTTGGCTATCGTGAAGCTGAAAACGTTTCTACGACCAATGCGTCCGTCACCGGCAACTATCAAGTAGGCGATCACACCATCACCTCGGTGAGCGGTTTTTCCACCTATGGTGCACAGCGCGCGAACTCTTACAGCCGCGACGTTCCGGCGATTTATCTCAACCGCATTTTGGAACGGTTCAAACAGCTCTCGCAGGAAGTACGTTTGCTGTCCCCGGTCGGTCAAACCTTCGAATATATCGTCGGTGGGTATGCTGATTGGAGCGATTACAATCTCGTCTATCCAAAATATTATAACCTGGCTACCGTAGCCGGCAGCATGCACTCTGATTTCCATCAGCGCGCGCAATCCTATTCTGTCTTCGGCCAGGGCACCTACAACATCACCGATGATCTTCGCCTCATCGGTTCGTTGCGCTATACTTTGACTGAAAAGACAGGGCGTTTTGCAACCTACCTGGACCAAGGCCAGATTCTTGGTGCGATGACGTCTGCAAAGGGCGCGATCAGCGAAGGCAATATCGATCCGTCCGCCACTGCTCAGTATGATGTCATGCCCGGCACAATGGTCTATGCCACCTATGGCAAAGGCTCAAAGTCCGGCGGCTTCGTCAGCAACACTGTCGGCACGGTCGATTCAACCTTCAAGTTCCGTCCGGAAAAGTCGCGTAACTTCGAAGTCGGCGTGAAATCACAACTTGCCGATGACAAGCTGATCGTCAACGTTTCGCTCTACGACACCAAGGTCACCGATCTTCAAACCTCGGTGTATGATGCAACCATCAGCCCGCCTGGCTTCGTCACCAAGAATGCGGCCGCGGCCACATCGCGCGGCGTCGAAGGTCAGGTGACATGGTTGCCGGTTACCAGCCTGAAACTCAGCTGGAGCGGCGCCTATCAAGACGCAAAGTATGATGACTTCCCGGGTGCCAACTGCCTTGCCCGTCAAGCGCCTAGCGATTGCACACCGGGTCTTCCCGCATCTGCGCCAAACAGCGTCGCCAACAACAACCTTGCTGGCGTTCCGCTAACCTTCTCGGCCAAGTGGTCGGGCAATCTTCGCGCAGATCATACGCTGTTGCTGGATAACAATCTGGTCCTCTACTCCACAGTGGCGGCCGCCTATCGTTCGTCGTTCTATAATTCGGATGATCAATCCCTGATCTATGGGGTTCAGCCGGGCTATGTGAAATACGATATGCGCATCCAGTTGGGCGATGCTGAAGATAAATGGCATGTCGCTTTGGTGGGCAAAAACCTCACCAACAAGCATACCTACAGCTTCGCCTTCTTCTGGCCGTCAAGCCTGTCGAACTTCCCGACAGTGCATAAGTTGCTGGATGAAACCCGCACCTTCGCGGTCGAAGCCAGCCTGAAGTTCTAAGACTAACGAGGAGCCCGCCAACCGGCGGGCTCCTTTTTTTTACCGCGAGGGAGCACGCGTGCAAACGCAAGAGGACGTCACCAAACATCGCCGCTGGGCGCTCGTCCTGCTGCTCGCCATCTCCACCTGCGCGTTCATAGATCGCGCCATCCTCAACACCGTCGGCCAGGCCATCAAGGATGACCTGCATATCTCCGATCTCCAGCTTGGCCTCTTGGGCGGCATTGCCTTTTCTTTGCTCTACGGCATCCTCGGCGTTCCCATCGCACGGCTCAGCGAACGCCGGAACCGTGTGCGCATCATCTCCATCGCGGTTGCGGTGTGGTCGGCCATGACGGTGCTGTGCGGCTTTGCCTCCACCTTCGGCCACTTGCTGCTTGCGCGCATCGGCGTCGGCATCGGCGAGGCTGGCGCCAACGCGCCAACACAATCGCTGTTGGCCGATTACTATCCCCCGCACAAACGCGCCACAATCGTCAGCATCCTGGGCCTGGCAACGCCCATCGGCATTGTGATCGGTGGCATCGGCGGGGCCTATGCGGCAGAGATTTTCGGCTGGCGCAGCGCCTTTCTGCTGGTCGGCTTTCCGGGGCTGCTGCTGGCCATCGTTGCCTGGTTCACCATCCGCGAGCCGGTGCGCGGTGCCTCCGAGGGTAAGCCGCAAACTTCAGTTGACGTGCCGCCCTTGATGGATGTCGTGCGCCACCTCGCCGCCAGCAAAGGCTTTCGCCACATCCTGATCGCGGCCGTCATCACCAATTTCATCGGCTTCAGCGTCGTCAGCTTCGAGCATCCGTTCTTCGTGCGTGCCTTTAAGCTCAGCTATACCGAAGCCGCCTTCGCCTTCGCCGCAATGAACAGCATCAGCGTCACCGGCGGTTATCTGATCGGCGGTATGCTGACCGACAAGTTGATCCTGCGCGATCTGCGCTTTTACGGCTGGCTCCCCGGCATCTGCATGTTTGTGGCAGCCCCGCTCTATGCGTTCGGCTTCCTGCAAACCAACTGGACCTTCGCGATCATTCTGCTCACCTTGCCCGGCCTGTTCTCGGCAACCTATTTCGCGCCCACTTATGCGATCACGCAAAACCTCGTCGGCCCGCGTATGCGCGCGTCGGCCGTGGCGCTGGTGTCGCTGGCGCTCAATCTGGTGGGCATGGCCTTCGGCCCGGTGGTCACCGGCGCCCTCAGCGACATGTTTGCCGCCCGCCATTTCGGCGCGGCGGATTATCTCGGCCAATGTTCCACCGCGTTACCGGCCTTGGCACAATCCTGCGCAGAAGCCTCGACCTATGGCATCCGCATGGCGCTTGTTGCCGTTGTTATGTTGTTCTTCTGGTCGGGTACGCATTTTCTACTGTCCGCCAGCCACCTGAAGCGCGAACTGGCCGACGTTCAGCCAAGCTAGGGAGTGAAGATAATGTTCAAAATGTCCTTCGCCGTTTTCCGCCGCCCCGATTTCACGCAAGAGCAGTTCCTGCACCATTGGCGCGTCATCCATGCGCCGCTGGCAATCGAACACGCCAAAGCCTTGCGCATCCGCAAATATGTCCAGCTCCACGCGGTGGATCATGAAGCGACCCGCCTGATGACCAGCTCGCGCAAATGCCAGCCGCCGCATGATGGCGTCTGCCAGATCTGGTGGGAAAGCGAGGCCGAACGTCTGGCCGCTGCGATGAGCCCGGAAGGCCAGGCCGCCAGCCGCATCCTGCACGAAGACGAATTGCGTTTCTGCGATATGTCCCGCGCCACCGTCGCCTTCGGTTACGAGAACCTCGTCATCGACAACGGCGCCCCCGTGGTCCGCCGGTAAAGGAGAGCCCAATGTTCAAAATGTCTTTCGCCGTCTATCGCCGCGCCGACTTCAGCCAAGAGCAGTTCCTGAAATACTGGCAGGAGGTCCACGCCCCCCTCGCGATCAAACACATGAAGGCCCTGCGCATCCAGAAATACATCCAGCTTCACGGCGGCGACTATGAGGTGGCGCGCATGCTCACCCAGTCCCGCCAATGCCAGCCGCCCCATGACGGCGTGGTCGAAATCTGGTGGAACAGCGATGCAGACCGCATCGCCGCCTCCCAAAGCCCCGAAGGGCGCGAAGCGGGGCGCATCATGCATGAAGACGAGTTGAACTTCTGCGACATGTCCCGCGCCTCCATCGCCTTCGGCACGGAACACGTCGTCATCGACAATGGGGAAGCGGTCTGATGTCCGGTGCGTGGGCGGCGCGCCTAAAGCAGCCAGCCCACAATCCACTTCATGCCAAAGGCGCTGCCCCCCAGAAGAACAAACGCCCATAACAGCGCCGAGGTCACATTGGCCATCTGGAACAGCCGCAGCGGCATTTCAGAAATCCCGGCCACCAGCGGCACAAACGCCCTGAGCGGCCCCAGAAACCGGCCGCTGAACACCCCCAGCGTGCCCCAGGTCTGAAAAAACGCATGCGCCTTGGGCAGCAGATGCGGATAGCGCGACAGCGGCCAGATATGCGCAATCCGGTTCTCGAAGCGCAGGCCTATCCAATACGACACCCAGTCCCCCAACGCCGCCCCACACGCCGCCGCAAACCAGACCGGCCAAAAGGGCAGGTCGCTGGCCCCGATAATCGCCCCCATGCCGATCAGCATGATCGTCCCCGGCACAAGCAGCGAGAGCAGCGCCAGCGATTCGCCAAACGCAGCCGCAAACGCAATCGGCGCCGCCCAGGCCTGATTGGCCTGAACAAAGCTGATCGTCACGTCGATCAGGTGGTTAAGGGTCATTGGAATCCAAAAAGAGGCCGTCCTTGCATATCAACAACAGCAGTGTGGTCGGTTAAGGGCAAAATACCGGCTGCCGGGCTTTTTCCCCAGCCCCGTGGGAGCCCGCGGCTACGAGTGGTTCGGGCGGTTTGTAGCGGGGCGGCCGTTATCTTCCAAGGTAGCTTCTTTCGAGGCCGGGCAAATTAATTACGCCCCAAACCCTAATTCCCCCCGCACCCACTCGTATTACCGAGTGTAGGTTACGAAATCGAAGCCCTCAAACGGCGGGAAAGCTCTCGGGGGATGGCGGATACACCGGATCATAGGCGAGACGAAACAGCCACGTCCCCAGAAGGGCGCGCACCCATGAGCGCGTCCGCACTGGAAAACTGGTTCGTCGCCGAGGTGCTGCCGCTGGAGGCGATTCTGATGCAATATCTGCGCAATCACTGGCGCGACCCAAGCGAGATCGATGACCTCCGTCAGGAGGTCTATATAAGAGTGTGCGAGGCCGCCCAGCGCGAAGTCCCCGATCCCGCCAAACCCTTTGTGCTTGGCACCGCCCGCAACCTCATCATCGATCGTATCCGCCGCCAGCAGATCGTCGCCATCGAAAAAGTGGCCGATCTCGATGCGCTGGGCATCGCCGCCGACGTCCCCGGCCCGGACAGAAGCGTCATCGCACGCGATGAACTGCGCCGCCTGCAACAGGCGATAGACCGTCTGCCCCCGCGCTGCCGCGAGGCGGTGGTGTTGTGCAAAGTCGAAGGCCTCACCGGCAAACAAATCGCCCAACGCATGGGCGTGTCCGAAGCCACCGTTAGCGAACATATCGACAAAGGCATGTGCGCCCTGGCCGACATGCTCTACAGCGAGCCCCCCGAAATCCGGAGGACACCATGAGCACCCCGGAAACCGGATCAGCAGACATCAACGCGGAAGCCGCAAGCTGGCTCCGTCGCCGCCACCTCGAAAACTGGACGGCAGAAAATGAAACCGCTCTCCAGTCCTGGCTGGATCAGAACATGGCGCACCGCATCGCCTATTGGCGCCTGAAAGCTGCGTGGGAACGGGCAGACCGTCTGGCCGCCCTGCGCCGCGAAAACACCACCCCATCGCACAGCAGCGTTGGCGTGCGCCTCGCCAAATTCGCCGCCGCAGCCCTCGTGCTCGCCGTCGCAGGCATGGGCGCCTATCGCAGCCTCGCACCCCATTCCCCGTCAGCGGCGCTCTACGCAACGAACGTCGGTGAACACAAAACCATCCATCTGACAGATGGCTCACTC
>DATJDE010000262.1:0-1900 GCA_035497595.1 Rhizomicrobium sp.
AGCGCAATCCCCAGCGAGCGATAGGTCGTCCCCGCACCCGCAGGCAACAAATTGGCAATCAAACCCAAAATCTGCTCGTCGGAAAGTTTCTGCCGCCCTTCACCCTCATCGATCTCGCTCTCCACCAGCAGCGTAATCAAATCGCCCTGAGGGCGCCGCCTGCGATCCTCAATAATTTCCAGCATATAATTCTGCACCGCCTCACGCGCGGCCCGCGCTTCATCCGGCGGTGCTGCCGCAATCTGCAATTTCGCGGCCCATTCATGAAACTGGTCCAAATCCTCACGCCGCACACCAAGCGACATGCCGATCACAAACACCGGAAACTGCGCGCAATAGGAAAAATACAAATCGTTGCGCCCGGAATCGACAAACCCGTCGATCAATTCGTCCAGCCGTGGCCGCACATATTGCCCCCACATGCCAAGCGTCTTGCGCGCAAAAGCAGGCTGCACCAGCAAACGATATTTGCGATGCTCCGGATCATCCGCCCCCATCAGCGACACCGGCCCAAAGACATATTCCGTCATCCGCTTGATCCCGGCGTTGGAAAATGTCGCCGCATCGCGCAAAATCTGGTCCGCCAGCGCATAATTCACCGTGGTAAAACGCTGTGCATCCGGCCACACATCGCGCGTCGGGTCCGGCAACCCAAAAATCTCAAAGGTCGAGCCGCGATGCAGCGGCCCCTTTTTGCGCAACGCCTCAAAATGCGGATACGGGTCCTCCACCGCGCCCGCGCCGGTGCGGCTGGTCGTCTTGCGCTCCCAGTCCGAGCGTCCAACACCTTGTGCTTGCGTCAGTGTGGCGACATCGTCGGTCATGATGCATTCTCTTTCGTAGGTTCAAGATGGATCACCTGCATCGGGCAGGCAGCAGCAGCGGCCCGAAGCGCCGCCTCGTTGTCATGCGGCTCTGGCAGCAAAACCACCTGGCCGTCCTGCAGATCGAAGGTGGCAGGCGCGTAGCGCGCACAATTTTCCGCGCCAATACAGCGCGGCCGATCAAGCCTGATCTCGAATTTCTGCGTCATTCAGAATACCTGCGTTCCACCACCGTCGATGACGATGGTCTGCCCATTGATGTAAGAGGCCGCCGGGCTCAGCAAAAACACAATCACCCGCGCAATTTCATCCGGCGTCGCCAGCCGCTTCAGCGGCACCCGCGCAATCGTCGCCTTGCCATACGCGCCACTGGTAATGTCCTTCAAGCGCGGCGTCACCGTAATCCCCGGCGCCACCGCATTGGCGCGCGCTTTGCCATCGGCAGACACCGCGAACCAGCGCGTCATCCCGCCAATCGCCGCCTTGCCAATGGGGTACCAGCCATTTTCCATCGCCCCGCCGCGCCCCGGAACAAGCGCAGGCGATGGCCCGCCCGAAGCAATGCCCGCAACCGAGGCCACACTCACCACACTCGCATCAGCAGAGTGAACCAACTCCAGCCAGCGCGCGGTAAAACGCTGCATCGCGCCCGCCGTCTTCGCCAAACCTTCATCAATGCCAAAACTCAAACTGCTCGGCGGCCCCGCATTGTTCACCAGAAAAGCAATATCGCCGAAGGTGCGAAACAGCTCCGGCAACAACGCATTCACCGCCGAAGCATCCGAGGTATCGCAAACAAACGGATGAAACCGCTCCCCCAACGCAAGCGAAGAGAGCCCCGCCTGATCGATGTCGAGCCCCAGCACGGTGAGCCCAAGCCCCGTCAGAATCTCGGCAGTCGCTTGGCCAATGCCGCTCGCCGCTCCGGTTACAATCGCGGTGGACGAAGGTTTGAAACGTAAAAAATCAACCTGGCTCATGGCTGTTTCGCAAAATCCACAATCCGGCGCACAAAAGCAGCGGGCTGATCCGCCACAACAAAGTGGCCCGCATCCTCAATCACCTTGCGCGTGGCA
>DATJDE010000263.1:0-1536 GCA_035497595.1 Rhizomicrobium sp.
TCAAAAACTTGTCGGAGGAAGCGCCGCGCCAGCGTTCATCCGTAGGCGGAAAATGCAAGCCGATATCGCCATTACCCAACGCGCCCAAAATGGCATCGGTCAGCGCATGCAGCCCGGCATCGGCATCGGAATGGCCAATCAGCCCCGCGCTATGCGCAATCTTCAAACCACACAGCCAGACATGATCGCCCTCGCCAAAACGATGCGCATCAAACCCCATGCCGGTGCGCGATTGCCCGCCCATCAGCCGTTCAGCATGGGCAAAGTCCTCGGCTGCTGTGATCTTCATATTGGCCTCGTCTCCGGCAACAGTGGTGATTTTCAGGCCCGCTTTTTCGGCAATGGCAATGTCGTCCACCGCCGCTTCGCCCATCTGAGCGCGATGGGCGGCCAAAATGGCGTTAAACCGAAACCCCTGCGGAGTCTGCGCCCGGTAAAGCCCCTCGCGCGAAACATTGGTCAGCGCCTCGCCATCCGCCCGCTTCAACGCATCGGTCACCGGCAGAACCGGCACCACAGCATCCGCGCCGCCTTCCAGCGCCGCCACCACCCGCCCGATCAAAGCGGGGCTGACCAGCGGGCGCGCAGCATCGTGAATCAGCACAAAGTCGGGCGCCTCGGCGACCAGCGCCTCCAGCCCCAGCCGCACCGAATCCTGCCGGTTCGGCCCCCCGGTTACGGGCGCGGGCAGGGCAAGCCCCGCCGTCGCGGTGGCAAAAGCCTCGCCATCCTCCGCCCCGATGACCAGTTGCACCACATCGGTCCCCCGAAAGGCCCCAATGGTCCAGGCCAGCACCGGCCTGCCCAGAAGCGACCGATATTGCTTCGGCATGCCGCCACCAGCGCGCACCCCCCGGCCCCCGGCCACAATCAAACTTGCGATTTTACCCATGGAACCAACCTAGATGGGCCGCCCGCCGCCGCCAAGCATTGCCCATGCCGCAGTTCACAGCTAGCGTGCCTATGTATTGGGCATAAAATGGTTTGATTAATTTATGGGCAAAACCTCCAACATTTCCAGTCGTGCCGAGGCGGCAATCTCCATCACCGCCGCTTTGCCCATGCCGGTCCTTGTGGTCGGCCCGGGGCACGAAGTCCTCTACGTGAACCCGGCGGGGGAGCAGTTCTTCGATATGGGCGCGGGCCTTCTGGCCAAGCGCAGCCTGGAGGAGATTGTCCCCTTCGGCAGCCCGATCCTGCAACTGATCGCACAGGCCGCCGAACGCGGTGCCTCGGTCGGTGAGCGCGATGTAGACCTCACCACCCCGCGCCATGGCGAGCGCGTGGCCGATGTCACCGCAACCCCGGTTGCCGAACCCGAAGGGGCCGTGATCGTCACGCTTCAGGAACGCAGCCTCGCCCAACGCATCGACCGCCAGCTTCTGCATCGCGGGGCCGTGCGCTCGATGAACGGCATGGCCGCCGTACTCGCCCATGAAATCAAGAATCCTCTGGCCGGCATTCGCGGCGCGGCGCAATTGCTGGAAGATGTGGTGCCACCGAGCGAACGCAATCTCACCGAACTCATTTGCGCTG
>DATJDE010000264.1:0-4091 GCA_035497595.1 Rhizomicrobium sp.
TCGGCTAAACGCGCAATGGACACCAAAACTCGACTTCACCGATGAAACAATGATCTATGCCTCCTATTCACGCGGCTACAAAGGCGGCGGTGCCAATCCGCCAGGCGTCGGCTTCAACACCACACCAATTATTGGGTCTTGGCCCTTTCTTCAAATCCTGTCGTATTCGCAGACATTCAAGCCGGAATTCATAAATGCGTATGAAGTCGGCACGAAGAATACGCTGTTGGATGGAACGATGACCCTGAACAGCGGCGTGTTCTACTACGACTACAAGGACTACCAGATCTCGCAGATCAGAAGCCGTACCGCGATCAACGAGAATTTCAACGCCAAGGTCTGGGGTGCCGAACTGGAAGCGACATGGGAGCCGGTACCTGGCTTACGTTTCAACTTCGCCGGTGGGTATGAAAAAAGCCGCGTTGGCGACAATCAACTGTCTATCGACCCGATGGACCGCCTTCAGGGCCACACGGATTACACGATCATGAAACCCTGGGTGCAATTGCCCGATAACTGCGTCGTGCTGAAATCGGTGGTCGAGCAGTACGTCGCGCAAAACGCAAACTTGAATCAGCTGTATAGACTCTGCCCCGGTGCGGCGATTACCAACGTCCAACGCAACTTTGGCGTCACCCCGGATATCACGCCTTTTGGGGGCAACCCGGACTATCCGTTTGACCCCGTCGTGTTCCCCAATAAGGGCCAGGGCTTCTACAAGAATGTCGGCGGAAATGATCTTCCCAACACCCCGCCCTTCACCCTTGCACTCGGCGCGCAATACTCCATGCCGATCAGCAGCGACTGGGCGGCC
The DNA here is from genome assembly GCA_035497595.1 of Rhizomicrobium sp. GTDB lineage: Bacteria > Pseudomonadota > Alphaproteobacteria > Micropepsales > Micropepsaceae > Rhizomicrobium. The sequence goes on from DATJDE010000264.1 coordinate 815, forward strand.
ACCTTGCGCGGCGATGGTTACTGGCAGGGCAATTCCTTCGCCCGGATCTACAACTCCAAGCCCTATGACCAGATCCATGCCTATACCAACCTCAACCTGACCCTGATCTTCACCAATCAGGATGGCTGGCAGGCGATGGCCTATGTGAAGAACGTGCTCGATACCACTGCCATCACTGGCACGTTCCTGAACTCGGACGACACAGCCCTCACCACCAACATCTTCACCACAGACCCACGCCTGTTCGGTCTGCGCATCACCAAGAACTGGTAAGCGCGACCAACCAGGAAAACCACAAAGGGCGGCGGAGCAATCCGCCGCCCTTTTTCATTCAAATAAAGGAATAAAATAAATAATAGGTCTTGAAACCCAGTTACATATAATATATATTCCTACAGTAAACCCAAGCAGGAGATTCCCGCCACCACAGGGCCATCACCGGAAAACGGCCCACCCACCGCAAGACACATACAGGGACAAGGGCGCGAACTTGCGCGCGCCTGCGCGGCCACAGCCGCCACCCCGTGGGAAAAGCCAAGGTGCGGGTGCCGGTCATTCACCGCTGTCCGCCTGCCAAAGCTTGGACGCCGAAGGCGGGCCGCATATCGGCCCGCCTTTTTTGCACCCCTCGCACTAATTCTCCCCATCCGCCCGTGTCTATGTGGTCAGAGATAGCGAAACTCGAACCCAACAGCAGGGCATTCGCGGGGCATGAACGAACAACAGGATAGCGAAAGCGGGAGGCAGGGCGGCATGGCCGAGCCTGCACAAAACATCGCTGCCTGGTTCATCCGCGAAGTGCTCCCGCTGGAGCCCATTCTGATGCAATTCCTGCAACGCAACTGGCGCAACCAAAGCGACATCACAGACCTCCGCCAGGATGTCTATGCCCGCGTCTGGTCCGCCGCCCGCCGGGAGCTGCCGCAATATCCCAAACGCTTCGTCCTCACCACCGCCCGCAACCTCATCATCAACCGCCTGCGCGACGAACAGATCGTCCCGATAGAAGTGATTGCCGATGTCGATGCACTGGGCGCGGCGATAGACGCCCCCGGCGCCGACCAAACCGTCATCGCCCGCGATGAACTGCGCCGTCTGCAAGATGCGCTGGACCAGCTCCCGCCGCGCTGCCGCGAAGCGGTGGTGATGGCCCATGTCGAAGGTCTGGCAGGCCACGAAATCGCCCAGCGCATGAACATCTCGCGCCCCACCGTCTCGGTCCATCTGGCGCAAGGCCTGCGCGCCCTGACCGACATCATGTATGGCCAAGACATCGCCCGGAAAAAATCCACATGACCGGCGAAACCGCAGACACCCTGGAAGCCCGCGCCGCCGATTGGCTGCAAAAGCGCCGCTACTGGAAAGATTGGTCGCCAGAAGATCAGACCGCACTGGACAGTTGGCTCGAAGAATCCCCCCACCACGCCGTCGCCTATTGGCGCCTCGCAGGCGGCCTTGAACGCACCGAGCGCTTGGCCGCCCTGCGCGACCACCGCAGAACCCGCGCCAGCCTGTTCAGCGCGCTATGGCCGGCCCTGCCCAAACTGGTCGCGGCCCTCGCCACCGTCGCCTTGCTCGGCGGCGCCACCTTCATCGCCTTTCAGCAGACAAAGTCCCACTCCGGCCCGCAACTCTATTCCACCGGCCTCGGCGGTCACCAGATCATCACCCTGGCCGATGGCTCCCAGATTGAACTCAACACCGAAACAGCGCTCACCGCCGATATCGGCCCCGACCACCGGCACGTAAAGCTGGAACGCGGCGAAGCATTCTTCGACATCGTGCACGATGCCAAACGCCCCTTCATCGTTGAGGCCGATGGCCAACGCATCACCGATCTGGGCACCCAGTTCCTCGCCCGCCGCGAATCCGGAAGGCTTGAGGTCGATCTGGTCGAAGGCAAAGCCCGCGTCGACATCACCGGCAAAAACGCCAAATCCGCCCTGCTATTGCCGGGAGATCGCGCCATTGCCACCACAACAGATCTTGCCGTCACCAAACGCACAGCAAAAAAACTGGATGCTCAACTCGGCTGGCGCCGCGGCGTCATCGTCTTCGACAACGTCACACTGGCCGAAGCCGCAGCAGAGCTGAACCGCTACAACCAGCAAAAAATCGTGGTGGTGGGCGCAAGCGCAGGCCAGCTCAACGTCAATGCCACGCTGCCCATCAACAATGTGGGCCTGTTCGTCCGCTCGGCCAAAACGCTGTTCGATCTCAAGATCGAAAATCGCGGCAATGAAATTTTGATCTCGCGCTAACCCGCGCACACGCTTCGCATCAGGGGGGAAGTACATGAACGCACAAACACTCAAATCGCTGCTCGCAACCGGGGCATGTCTCGCAGCCTTGCTGTCCACGGCCCACGCCGCAGACTTCAACGTACCCGCAGGAGACCTCAAATCCGCGCTTGATGCCTATGTCCAGCAAACCGGCGTCTCGCTGATGTATTCCGGCCCCACGGTCAAAGGCATCCGTAGCCCCGGTGTCAAAGGCACCATCTCCAGCGAAGCTGCCCTCAGCCGCATCCTCTCCGGCACAGGTTTTGTGGCGCGCGAAGAAATGGGCGGTGTCGTCATCCTGCCCGAACGCAACAGCAAGGCAGACGTTCAGCCCATCACGCTGGCACAAGTCACGCCCGAACCCCGCAGCGTCGAAACCGTGACCGTCACGTCGTCAAAACTCGGTGGCGGCGATGTGCAAAGTATTCCCATCGCGATCACCGCGCTGAGCCAGGAACAACTCACGTCGCAACAGATCGCGGGCGGCCCGGACCTCATCAAATCCGTGCCCAACATGACCTTCACCAAAACCAATTTCAGCGGCTACAGCATCCAAATTCGCGGCATCGGCACCCAGGCCATCTCGGTGACAACCGATCCAGCCGTCGCCGTGGCCTTCAACGACGTCCCCTTCATCCGCAACCACTTCTTCGAACAGGAATTCTTCGACGTCGCCTCGGTTGAAATTCTGCGCGGCCCGCAAGGCACGCTCTATGGCCGCAACGCCACCGCAGGCGTGGTCAACCTGACAAGCGCCAAACCGACCGACCAGTTCGAGGCCATGGCGAGCGCAGATTTCGGCAACTACAAGAATCGCCGCTTCGAAGGCATGATCAACCTGCCCATCGTGGACGACCGGCTCGATCTGCGCGTGGCAGGCGAATGGACGAAGCGGCAGGGTTACAGCTTCAACGCGCTCGATAACGAACGCATTGACGGCCGCGACCTCTGGTCCAGCCGCGTTTCCATCACGCTCAAACCTTTCGAGGGTCTGC
>DATJDE010000265.1:0-2550 GCA_035497595.1 Rhizomicrobium sp.
GATCGAAGACATCGACACTGCCCGCGCGCGCGAAAACTTTGTATCGGCGATTTTTGAAGACCTTGGCTGGCTCGGGCTGCGCTGGGAAATGCCTGTGTTGCGCCAGTCTGCGCGGATGGACGCCTATCGCGCGGCGCTGGCGCGGCTGGACGGGATGGGCTTGCTCTATCCCTGCTTCTGCACGCGCAAGGAAATCGCTGATGAAATTGCGCGGGCCAGCGATGCGCCACATGGGCCGGAAGGTGCACTCTATCCCGGCACATGCCGCAGATTTTCAGAAAGCGCGCGCACGGAGAAGATAGCGGCGGGCGCGAGTTATGCGCTGCGGCTGGATGCGCACGCCGCGGCGAACTGCGTTGGCGCGCTATCATTCCAAGAAGCGGGTGCGGGGCCTTGCGGGGAGCATGGGCTGATCGCGGTTGATCCGCTGCTGTTTGGCGATGTTGTGCTGGCGCGCAAGGATACGCCCGCCTCTTATCATCTGGCCGTTGTGGTGGATGATGCATTTCAGGGCGTGAACCTTGTCACGCGGGGCAACGATCTGTTTGCGGCGGCACATGTGCAGCGCGTGTTACAGGCGCTGCTGGAATTGCCCGAACCGTCTTATGCCCATCACCGGCTGATATTGGATGCGCAGGGGCGCAAATTTTCCAAGCGGGATAAAGCGGTGACGTTGCGCCACTTGCGCGACAGCGGGGCAAGCGCCGATCAGGTACTGGCCCTCGCATTTGGCGGCAAGGTGGTTTGATCAGTCCGTCGCCAGATGCACGATATCGCGCATGATGGTGTTGAGATCGTAATCCTTGGGGCTGAAAACGGCGCTGACACCTGAGTTTTTCAGCACCGCTTCGTCTTCGGGCGGGATGATGCCGCCAGCGACGACCTTTACCCCGGCCATGCCGGCTGCCCTGAGCTTTTCCACCACTTCGGCGGCGAGCGGCACATGGCTGCCTGACAGGATCGACAGGCCGACGACATGGGGGTGTTGCTGCTTGGCGGCGGCGACGATTTCATCCGGCGAGAAGCGGATGCCGTCATAGATCACATCCATGCCCACATCGCGGGCGCGGATGGCGATTTGTTCGGCGCCGTTGGAATGGCCATCAAGACCGGGCTTGGCCACGAGGAAGGTGAGTTTGCGGCCCAGCTTGACCGAGGCGGCATCCACCTCTTCGCGCAGGGCGACGATGCGATCATCGTTGCGCGCTGGTGCGTTGGCGGAGACGCCGGTGGGGGCGCGGTATTCGCCAAAGGCCTTGCGCAATTCGGCGGCCCATTCGCCGGTCGTCACGCCTGCTTTGGCGCAGTCGATCGAGGCGGGCATGATATTGGTGTTTTCTTTGGCGGCGGTAGCGAGCTTGAGCAAAGCGAGCGCCGCTTTGTCGTTGTCGCGCGCGGCGCGCCAGGCTTGCAGGCGGGCGATCTGATCGCGTTCGGCCGATTCATCCACCACCACGAAATTACCTTCGCCCGCAGTGAGCGGCGAGATTTCGGTTTCGGTATAGGTGTTGACGCCGACGCGGATTTCCTCGCCGGTTTCGATGGCCTCGACACGTTCGGCGTTGGAACGCACCAGACGCTCTTTCATATATTCCAAAGCGTCTTGCGTCGCCGCGCCACCCAGTTCTTCGATGCGGGCAATTTCCGATTTGATCTGGGCGGTGAGGATTTTCACCTTTTCTTCGATCACCTTTGAACCGTCGAAAATATCCTCATAATCCAGCATGTCGGTTTCATAGGCACCGATCTGTTGCAGGCGCAGTGACCATTGCTGATCCCATGGGCGCGGCAGGCCAAGCGCTTCATTCCACGCGGGCAATTGCACCGCGCGGGCACGCGCGTCTTTCGACAGGGTGACGCCCAGCATCGCGAACAGGATGCGATAGACATTGTTTTCGGGCTGCGGCTCGGTGAGCCCCAGGGAATTGACCTGCACGCCATAGCGGAAGCGGCGGAGTTTGGGGTCGGTTACGCCATAACGATCCCGCGTGATCTCATCCCACAGCCCGCCCATGGCGCGCAGCTTGCAGATTTCGGTGATGAACTTCACACCGGAATTGACGAAGAAGCTCATGCGGCCGACGGCTTTGGGAAATTCGCTTTCAGGAATCGCGCCGCGTTTTTTAGCGGCATCGAGCACCGCGATGGCGGTGGCGAGCGCGAAGGCGGCTTCTTCCACCGGGCCGGCCCCTGCTTCCTGCAAATGGTAGGAGCACAGGTTGATGGGATTCCATTTGGGTAGTTCGGAGGTGGTGAAGGCGATGGTATCGCTGGTCAACCGCATCGCAGGTGTCGGCGGGAAGATATAGGTGCCGCGGGCGAGATATTCCTTGATGATGTCGTTCTGGGTGGTGCCTTGCAGGCGCTCGCGCGGGGCACCGGTTTCATCGGCGACGGCGACATAGAGCGCCAGCAGCCAGGCGGCGGGCGCATTGATCGTCATCGAGGTATTCATTTTATCGAGCGGAATACCGTCGAACAATTTGCGCATGTCGCCCAGATGGGAGATCGGCACGCCTACCTTGCCGACTTCGCCCTTGGCCAGCGGGT
>DATJDE010000266.1:0-13207 GCA_035497595.1 Rhizomicrobium sp.
TTCCTGCGCGTTGTAATTTGCGCGCATGGTGAAGGTGCGCACCTTTTCGAAGTGCTGGCTCTTTAGCACATCTTCAAAACGCTTCATCGATTCCAGATCGGTCCAGAAACCGGGCTGCGCCACGACGTAACGCACGGCAAGGCGGCCCAGGGTGGAGACGATGTGGTCTTCATCCATCATCTTTTGCGACACGCCGAGCGAGCGGCGCACCGCGATCTTCAGGAAAAGCTTGTCGCTGCGCACAATAGATAAATCGCGCCGTTCTTCATGGGTACGCATGGCGAAGATGAAGGCCCCATCGCGATAGCCGGAAAACACCACGGCGCTATGTTTTGGCGCGACTTTGGCAATGTAATCGGCAACCTCGGTATAACCGGCAACATTGTGGACCGGACGGGTGAAGACAGTCAGGCCGAGCGTGGCGATACCCACGGCCAAAACGCTGGCTCCCGCCGCCAGCGGCCATTTGCCGAGCAACTGGCTGAGCCCGAACGCTGCGAACACGGCGAGCGGAAAGAGCAGGAAGATGCTGTGCCGGGCTTCTTTAAGGTCGATTGCCGAGAACATCAGATAGCCGATGACCAGCCACAGCAGCAGCGGCAAGAAGAGCGCCAGCCGCGCGCGCCGCAAAGCGAGCGCAACCAACCCGGCGATGGCCGCCAGTAACGCTGGCCAACCCATTTGCCCGGGCATTTGCTGCGCATACCAGATCCAACCTGACAGCGAATCCCGCGAGACCACCGCATCGGACACGCCACTGACCGATTGCAGATTTGCCTGCCCGAATTTGAGCGTCAGCACGGCGAGCGGGATGCTGCCGAGGATCGCCAGTGCGGCAATGATATAACTGTGCCGATCCCGAAAAATATCCGTGCCGCGGCTGTGCAGCAGCGCAAGCAGATAGACGATCAGGATGAAGACGGCAGTGAGCTTGGTATACATCGCCAGCACAGCCAGCGCGGCGGCGAGATAGAGCCAGCCGATGCGCCGGTCGCGCAGATAGCGCATGAAGCCATAGGCGCTCCACACCACCAAAGCGAAGGCCGGTATCTCCAGCATGACCTGACGGCCCCAAAAGCCGACGTCAGGCATGGCGATGAGAATGAGCGCGGCGCAAAAAGCAAAGAAGGGGCTGAGCCAGAAACGGGCCAGACGATAACTGCCCACCGCCAGCAAGCTGTAACAGAGAAACTCAGCCGCGATGGCGCTGGCCTGAGACACACCAAACAGCGCGTAAAACGGCGCCAGGATGAAATAGAACAGCGGCGGATAGAACAGGATGGTGAGGGCCGGATACTGCGCGTAATAATCGAACGCATAGCTTTGCGGGTCGGCGAAGGGCCTATCCCGCAGCAGATCGAGCACGAAGGCGCCGTTCAGCGCGTGGCGCGGCGAATCCGGCCAGGAAAACGCGTTGTCTATCGGCGCGCCGCTGAGGAACAAGGCGGCCGTTATCAGAACCAGGATGGCGCAATATAAAAGGCCGGGGCGCGGTATGTTCAGTCCCATGGTCAGGCCGCCGATCGCGCGATCAGAACGCAGCCGCCGATCACCAGCAGCGTGCCGGCCCAGCGCAACGGTGTCACCGGCTCATGCAGCACCAGCGCGCCCATGGCCACCGTGAGCACGAAGCTCAAGCCGACAAAGGGATAGGCGAACGACACATCCACCTTCGACAGAACCCAGAGCCAGGCGAGCACGGACAGGCCATAGATCACGAGCCCCAGCCAGATAAAGGGCGAAGCCGCAACCGCCAGCCCCAACCCCACAATGCCCTGCCCGTCCTGCAATTTGAGCGCGGTGACGCCTGATTTCAGCGCGATCTGTGCGACCGCCGAAAGGACGACCGTTACCAGAATGACGGCGATGGGATTCATTGAAACTCCTACGGCCAGACGGCTATGGAACCAGGCGGGCGGCCAGAACAACCAGCACACAGGCCCCGCCGACCAAAAGACTGACTCGATCTTTTAGCGCGAAAACGACCGGGTCATCGTGTATTTTACCGCGCCGGGCACCGACCCAGACCCTGTTGGACCAATACAGAATGAGAAGACACAGGCCCCACAAAAAGTCGGGGCGATGATAAAGCTCGGCCACTTCGGGGCTTGAAATATATAACGCCAGAACGAGCACGGCGGCGGTCGAATTGCCAATGCCTAGCGTGAACATGGTGTCGACATCGGCGCCGCTATAGCCGCGGCCGCTCGCTTTGGTGGGGCTGCCCGCAAGCGCCTGCATTTCGATGTAGCGTTTCAGATAAGCAAGGCTGAGGAACAGAAACATCGAAAACGCCAGCAGCCAGGACGACACCACCACGGAAATGGCAGCAGCACCGGCAACAACGCGCGTGGTGTAGAGCGAGGCCAGAACAAAGACATCCGCGGTCGAGATGCGCTTGAAATAGAACGAATAGAGATTTGTCAGTAGGAAATAGGCGGCCAGAACCGCTGTGAAGCGCCAGGGCAACAGCGCGAGCGAGAGAGCAAAGCTGATGAGCGGCAACAGCACGGCGCCCGCTACACCATGCAGAATCGGCAAATCGCCAGATGCCAGCGGCCTCTGGCGCTTTCGTACATGGACCCGATCCGCATCGAGATCGAGCAGATCGTTGAGAAAATAGTGGCCCGAGGCGCAGAGGCCAAACGCCAGAAAGGCCACAAGCGTCAGCCAGACTTTGTGCAAATCGCCATAATTGTGCGAGGTCAGCAACGGCAACAGCACGAGGCCGTTTTTTGCCCATTGATGCAGCCGCATTTCGCGCCGCCACGCCCGCAGGCGCGATGGCTTGCTGCGGATGACAAGCTCGGCCTGCCCCGCTTTTTGCGCGGCCTCCACATCCTGACGTGGCGCATTCACCAAAATGGCTTTGTCCGCCTCTGCCCATATCGGCCGGTCGGCGGCGCTATCGCCCGCATAGGTGAAGTGTTTGCCTGCACTCAGCCGCTGGATTGCGGCCAACTTGGCAGGGCCTTTGAGGTTGAGCCGGTTGGTGCTGCCATACGCCCCGTCGAACAGCCCCAGATGCCGGGCGATGGCACGCGCATAGGTCCAGTGCGAGGCGGTCATCAGATAGATCTGGCCGCCTTGCGCTTTGCGCTGGCGCAGGTGGTCCACAAGGCCTGCCTCATAAGGCAGGCAGGCCACATCGATGCGAACGTGACGGGCGAGAAAGGATTTCAGAACCGCGGGCCCTTTGAGGGCCAGACGCAGGAGAAAAAACACGCGCCAGGGCGCGAATTTGCAATAGCGCCAGGCTGCCTCGATCAGCAGGTCGGTACGCAGCAACGTGCCATCGGCATCGACATAAAGATCGCATGGCACAGTATTTCTTGGCACGTCATTTCTTGGCACGTCGTCTACTCGCATGTCCCCGTCTCTTGCCACTGAGAATGGCCTGCCCGCTATATATATTCGGCATAGTGTACAGTCAGTTACGGGCCAAAAGGCATCGGTTTTCGCGCCCCTGCAGAAAAGACTCCAGGAACGCGAGACAAGTGTGGACGCGCGGCGCTTTTCGGGCGTTCAACCAAAACGATCGAAAGCTTTGCAAAAACTGGGTGAGATGTCGGGGCCGGCTCGACGAAGCCTGCGGGCTTTAGCACCGCGGCAATGAATTCTTCTCGTCATAACAACGGCTTGATGGTGGGCGCGACAGGGATTGAACCTGTGACCCCTCCCGTGTGAAGGGAGTGCTCTCCCGCTGAGCTACGCGCCCGCGCCAACGCGGACCCGCCGTATAAAGCGGGGCTGCGTTGGCCGTCAAGCAGGCCTGGAGCGCGATTCATTGGTATTGAATCAACGGCGCGCTCCAGGATCTTCAATTGTCGCTCTTTCCGGCGCCGAACCGGCTCCACTTCGGCGAGAAAACGCTCTAGCCACCCAGCCCGATGCTGACGCGGGCGAAGGGGCCGTGGAAGCTCATGTTCTCGGTTTTGCGGCGGTCGATGCCGGTATCCATAGCGCCCAGGAAAAAATCAGCGCGATAGCCGAGGCTGAATTTGGCCGCCGCATAGCGCACCGAAAGCCCCGCGAAGCCGCCCAGATTGGGCACCACGACGCTGCGCGAACGGCGGGTAGCGTGGTCTTGGCTGTGCCCAGGCGTATAGGCAAAGAGAGGGCCGCGGAAATAGCGTGAGGACGTAGTGTGCGCGGCCGCCACTTTCTGGCGTCCGAACAGAACCGCGGCGTTGACGCCCCAATCGAAGGACAGGCCGCCGTCATCGGCATCGCCCACAAGGTTGGCCGTGTTGTTCAAGGACAGGCTGGGGCCGATGCCGTGGAAGGATGCGCTGCGATCCAGCGAGGCGCCGTAGGTGTGCCAGTATTTGAACTGATAGAGCCCTTTCATCTTGATTTCAGGGCGGAGGCGCAAATCCACATTCGTCCGCGCGGAAAATTGCGCAAACCGGACGCCCATATCGATGGTTGTCGCACCGCTTGTACCGAAGATGCCGAAACCAACATCCTTGCCGACCTTGAAGTCCAGCACGGCATGGCTTTCACGATGTTCGGCCAATGTGTTGGAGTAGTTCTTGATGAAGCTGGGGCCTGGAGCAATCCCAGGGACGACCTGAAGGATGCCGGCCGTCTGCTGGTGAACCTCCTTGTTGCCGTTGGCGCGGCCGTAAAGGATGGCGGCCGAAACACTCCAATCACTGCCACTGGGCTGGAATGTCAGCGTGCCGTCGAAGCCCTTGGCGTAGCGCGGGCTGCGTTGCGATTGCAGCGGTGAGGCAGGCTGGAAGGCCGGGCTGTCGGCATTCTTGCCGATGAAATCCGGGGCAAAGGATTGGCTGGGGCTGCTAATGCGTTCGAGCTGGCCGCCCAGTTCGATCCAGACCGTGGGGCGATCGGCGCTGTCGGCGAAAGCCGGTGTGGCCGCTACCGTCAGCAGCGACAGTGCCGAGACGGTTGCCAGCAGATGAAGGCGGATATTCGTACCCGCAGACGTCGTAATGAGTTCGCTCATTGTTGTGTTCCCCCCGTGATGATGGTCCTCGCACTGGCATTCCCGGCCGAGCACCACGCGAGCGTGTGTGTGGCAAGGCGAGCCAGGTCAGACAGACCGTTCGGTGTTTGCCGCCTTTGTCGTTCATACGCTGCCGCTAGAACTCCCTCGCTACGCTGGCCGGGGATGACAGATGTGATGTGATTTTGCTTCCTCATCGCGCTCACCAGTTCTTCGTGACGCGGATGCCGATCAGCTTGGGATCGGTCAGGAAGACGTTGGTGGTGAGACCGCTGTCGTCCGAGTTGAGGAAGGTGCCGGTGATCGCGGTCGTGTTGAACACGTTCTTGTCATACAGCATCACCTGCCAGCCCGATTGGCTGGTGAGGATCAATGTCAGATTGACACTGGTGTAGCCGCGCAGACGATCATACGGATTGTCGTTGAAGACGCGGGCCCAGGAATAATCCTGCCAGTAATAATCGGCACGCAGTGTGCCAGCCCAGTCGGACGAGAGCGGCATGGTGTATTGCGCACCAGCAGACGCCGTGAGCGGCGGAGCGTTGGGCAGTTTGTTGCCGCTGAGGTCTTTGTCGAAGCCTTGGCCGTTGTTAGGCGCGCTCAAGGGATCGAAGCCGGGGTAGTTGTAGATATTGTGGAAACCGTTGTTTAGGAGCTTGCCCCGAAGTGGATCAACACCATTTGAGGCCACATAGGGCAATGCGGTGACCGGATCGAGGTGACTGACATAGGCGGCGCCGCACATCTCCACCACCGAGCCAGGGTTGCTAGCGCTGGTGTTAATGACCTGATTTGTGATGGCTGCCGCAACGACAGAGGCGGGCAGGATGCAGTTGGAAGCCTGGCCGATGAAGGGCTTCAACACGATCCAGCCGTCATTGCCCGCGGTGCGATCGATCAGGTCAACCGCCTTGCTGCCTTTGTTGAGAGACGTGTCTTCCCAGCCGCCGGCGAAGTTGAAGCGCAGGCCGGGCACCGGCTCCCATGTGCTTTCAACTTCCGCGCCTTTCACATGCGCATCAAAATTCAGGTTGATCGACGTGCGATCGACGATCTCTGAAATCTGGTAGCCTTTGTAATCGTAGTAGAAGGCGCTGGCGTTGAAGGTCAGCGTACCGTCGAGCAACGTGTTCTTGGTGCCCAGTTCGAAGGCGTGGATATATTCCGGGTCGAAGCTGAGGGGGTGAATCGGGTTGGTCTGGTCGCCTTCGCCGAAGGTGATCAGCACCGGGCCTGGCGGATTGGCGCCACCTGCTTTGTAACCGCGGGCGTAAGAGCCAAAGACCAATGTCTGATCGGTGAAATCGAGCTTTGGCGTCCAGTTGGCGACGAAACGGCCAGTGAATTTGCCCCAATCCTGATCCACCACGCCGGTGCTGGGGTAGCCATAGCCGCTGGTGCTGAGTTGGCTGGGGATCAGCGTGAAATGCTTCTGATCCTTGGTCCAACGCAAGCCGCCGGTCAGGGCCAATGCGTCGTTCAACCGGTAGTTCGCTTCGCCAAACAGCGCATAGGAGTTCAAGCCGTAAGGGTTCTGGCTAAGGAAATAGTTGTGGCCCTTATCGTTGAGGCTGGTGATGGGATTGGGGTCAATATAAACGCAGGATGAATCACCCGGTGGATTGAGCGGCAAAGCAGGGTTGGCATACTGGAAGCCGCCGAAGCCGTTCCAAACACCGCCCAGACATTGGTGCCCGTCTGTGACACCGGGCTGCCAATGCCCAGTCGGATAAAGTTGGGGCGAAGAGCCCATCCAATAGGCGAAGGCGGTCATCACATTGATGAAGACGTAATAATTCTCGGCGGTTTCATAATGCAGGTAGTTGCCGCCGGCGCTGAAGTTGAGCGGGCCATCGAAATGGGTGGCGATGCGGAATTCCTGCGACACCTGCCAGGCATGTTCGGTGGAAAGATCCTGCGCGACCAGACGGTCCGAACAGCCGAGTTGGGGATCGCAATAGACGCCATCCGGCGACATCAGGCCATAATCAACCTTGGAAGTATCGAACGGATTGGGGTGCCCGTCGGCGGAGACACCCTGCGGATTGAAGAATCCGGGCGTGGTGTTGAAGCGGTTGTAATCCTGCGTTGCCCAGAGGAAGTCCTGATTGTAGCCAGTCTGCGCGGTGAAGGTGATCTGGGGTGTGATGTTGTAATCGACATTCAGTTCGACGAGGTCGTTCTTCACCCGGTAAACCGGATCGAGCGCCGTTTCGATGACGCGCAGATTGGTGGATTGGGTGGTGCTGGCATACGGGTTCTGGCCGATATGCAGAAGGCCGCCATAAAGGCCCGCCGAGACATAAGGCAGGGAGAAACCTTGGGGGACTTGAAAGGAGTCCGGCGAATAGAGTGAGGCCATTTGGCAGCCCTGGCTGAAATAGCCGCCCATATTGCTGACCTGGTTCAGACGTTGGCCGGGAGGCGGGGTTTTCACGCCATCGACATAGTCCAGCAGCGGATCGGTTTTGCAGAGCTGTTTGGCGCTACGCATGCGGTCGTCATTTTCGCTGAAATGTTCCCAGACGAAATTGACCTGCATGTTCTGGACGGGCTTCCAGCCGATACTGAGGCGGCCCGACCACAGGTCACGGCCATCCACCCGTTGATTGGAAAGCTCGTTGAAGGAATAGCCCTGGCGCTTGGTCCATTCGCCCGCGAGACGAATGGCGACGCGATCGTCCACGATCGGCAGGTTGATCATGCCTTCGAAGCGCTTCTGGTGATAATTGCCGAATTCGGCGCTTGCCTTCGCTTCGAACTGATCGGTGGGCTTTGCGCTGGTGAGATTGACCACGCCCGCCGTGGCGTTGCGGCCATAGAGCGTGCCTTGCGGACCGCGCAGCACTTCGACTTGCGCAACGTCGTAGAATTCCTGCTCGAAGAAGTGATTGCGGATGAACGGAATGTCGTTGAAGGCAACGGCGACCGCCGGATCGGTTGTCACGGAGATGGCCTGGGTGCCGATGCCGCGCAGCTGGATGCTGTAACCGCTGAAGTTGGTTTTGGTGAACGTCATGTTGGGGACCTGTTTAATCAGGTCCGGGCCACCGGCAGTTTGGGTGGCGGTGAGTTGTTCCTGGCTCAGCGCGGTGATGGAGATTGGAATACTCTGCACATCGGCGCCGCCAAGTTTGGAGGAGGTGACCGTGACGGTTTCAACAGCGGTGCGGGTGGGCGCAGCTTGCGCGACCTGAAAATCGGGCATGGGAAGCGCCGAGGATCTGGCTGGCACAATGGCGATGGCGCCTGAGACATCGCGCTTTGTGGTGAAGCCACTGCCAGAGAGGATGCGGCTCAAGGCATCGGGCGATGCAAGATCACCGCGCACACCGCTGGTGCGCGCGCCGTTGACCGCGCCGCTCGAATACATCAGCGAAACGCCAGACTGCTTCATATAAAGGTCGAGGGCAGAGGTCAGCTCGCCACCGGGAATATTGAAGGCGGCGGCATGGCCCGCCCCTGCCAGAAGACAGCTCAGCGCGGCAGCCATGGCGGTGGTGTTTAGAAATCTCGATGTGTGCATCAGGTCCCCCTCTGTCGCAGCCGTTTGAAGCGTGCGCGTGTTCAGTGCGAAATCACGATGTCGTCGCCGCGGTTTTCCACACGCAGGCCAAAGACGTTTTTGGCGGTACGGGCGAAGGCTTCGATATCGTCTGTTGGAAATGTGGCGCCGATGGTCAGCCTGGCGGCGGCGCTATCGGCAATGATGAGTTTTCTGCGGTTGTAACGGTTGAATTCTGTAGCGGCGGCTTCGAGCCTGGTGTTGTGGAACACCAGCACGCCGCGCCGCCAGCCAAGTTCACCCGACAGATCCTGTTGCGATTTGCGGCTGACGGAAATTTTTGTCGCCGTGGCGAGGGCGACGTCGCCGGGGTTGAGAACGGCGGACCGGGCCGATGTGTGCGGCGCTTCAATCCGGGCACGGCCTTCGATCAGCGCGACTTCCAGCCCGGCTTTGCCGGTGCGCACCGAGAACTTGGTGCCCAGATCGATGATGCGATGGTTGTCTGCCGTCACCACGAAGGGGCGTGCTTCATCATGGGTGATCTGAAAAAATGCTTCGCCGCGCAGAACCTGCGCGCTGCGCCCTTTCACCCGTACCGCTGTGCCGGTGTTGAGATCGATTTTCGAGCCATCGGTCAGCACGATGGTCTGGCGGCCACCAACCTGGGTTTCATAGAGCTGGCCTTCTGTTTGCGGGGCCAGCGGAAGGGTTGAAACGCCGAGGATGGCGGCGAGCGCGAGGCTGGCAGCAGCAAGACCCATGAAGAACCGAAAACGGCTGGTTTGCGCAGGCAGGCTGGGGCGACCGAAGCTGGCTCCCGCGTCGAGCGCAGTCAGGCGGGAGCTACGCTCGAAGCCCGCCTTCAGGCGCCAATAGGCGACCCGGTGGGCGGCAGATTGGGCGAGCCAGGTGTCGAGCTCGCTCTGATCGGCCTCGCTCCACGCCCAGAAATGACGGCGTTGCAGCCAGTGGGCGGCCTCGGCTTCCAACGCCATGGGTGTGGGGATAACGGGATCGCTGGTCATGGTTTTTTGGCCGATTTTTCGGGCACGCCATAGACCGCGTTGACCAGCGCGCGGATGCCATTGGCCAGATGAATAGAGACAGTGGATTCAGTGACGCCCATGCGGGCGGCAATTTCCTTGCCGCTTAAGCCCTCAATCCGGCCAAGCACCACGGCCTGGCGGGAGCGCGGGGGCAAACGATCCAGCGCCCCTTGCAGACGGCGCAGCTCATCGCGCGCGATGGTTGTATTTTCGGGACCGGGCGCATCGAAAGCGAGGCCCAGCGCATCGAAATCCGACGTCACATCGATGGGCACAACCTGAGAGCGGCGTACCCGATCAACCAACAGGTTACGGGCGGTTTTGAATAGAAAAGCCTTGGTGTGATCAGGGATACTCTCATGCGCGGCTTCGCAGACGCGTTCGTACACATCCTGCCTGAGATCGGCGATATCGGCTTCGTTGCGCCAATTGTGTTGCAGGAATTGCATTAACGCGCTCTCCAGCGGCAGCACCTCGGCTACGAACCACGCTTCCACGTCGGCCATAGTTATGGCGTTGCCCGCCATTAGTGGCTGACCCGTGTTGCGTTGTGTGTCCGAGGTATCGCCCATGCCCCCGCCAGCGTTCGGCCCTCGAGGGAACCTGTTTCAATCTACGCAATCGAAGACGAATGGGGACGCTGAAAATTTGAATGGGGTGGGAAGTTTTTTTCGCGCAATAAAAAACCAGCGAGCCGGGGGCTCGCTGGTTCTGAAACGCGATGGAGAAAGTCTAGCCGCCGAGGCCGATGCTGACCTTGGCGAAGGGGCCGTGGAAGCTGCGATTCTGGCTGTCACGGGTGGTCTGGCCACCATCCATGGCACCGAAAAAGAAATCGGCCCGGTAGCCCATGCTCAATTTGGCGTTACTATAGGTTGCGCTTATTCCGGCGAAGCCACCCAGATTGGGAACGACGACCGATCGGGAGCGCGCGAAGGGACGCTTGCCGTTATCGAAGACTGAGTAAGGCGCAGTCTGGAAATTTTTCCAATAGGCGCCGGTGGTCTGATGGCTGCCTTGCACCTTCTGGCGTCCGAAGAGGAGCGCCCCATTGACGCCCCAGTCGAAGGTCACCCCTTCGTCCACCTTTCCGATGATCGCTTGCGCACCAGACATTGACAGCGTGGGACCCACGCCCGCGAAACTGCGGTCTACGACGTTTTCACCATTAAACGTGTGGTGGTGACTGTAGGATTTGTATTTGTGGAAGTTAGGGAAAAACGGGCTCGGCGGTTGCGGTACGCGTAAGGAGAAGTCATCCGGCACTTCGTGGATACCGGTTTTGCTGTTGCTGGAAAATTGGGCGAAGCGAACGCCGAATTCGACAATGGCCGAGCTGCTACCCTGACCGAGACCAAGACCGACATCGCGGCCCGCCTTGAAATCGGCAATCAGATAGCTTGCTTGGCGGTTGGTGCGGGTGTCGGTGAAACTCGTCACCGGAATATACATCTTCTGCGTACCGATCAGATTCACGCCGCTGAAGTTGACCTCTGTGGTCTGCTGATGCAGATGTTTTTCGCTGCTGGAGCGGCCGTAGCGAACGGCGGCCTCCAGCGACCAGTCCGAGTCGTGAGGCTGGAAGCTGATCTTGCCTTCGCCGCCGAAGGAGTAACGCCCCGGACGCTGAACAGTGCTTGTGGGCACGGTTTCAAAAGGACGCTCTGCGGTAAAGCTGAGGAAGGGCGGCAGATAAGGTGTCTCGCCACCCTGAATGCGGTTGAGGTTGGCACCCAGCTCAATCCAGACCGTGGGACGATCGCTATCGTCGGCTGCGTGCGCTGGCAGGCAGGCAGCGGTTGCGAGCGCGAGCGACGAAACGGTGGCGAGCAAGGCCCATCGCGTATCGCGCTGGCCGGCTTGAGATTGGATCAGTTCGTTCATTGGTGTAGTCCCCCGGTCTTTGCGTCTGTCTGATTTGGCATGTGCAGTCTGCTTTTCATCGCGCTCACCAGTTTTTCGTGATGCGCAGACCGATCAGACGCGGATCGGTGAGGAACACATTGGTTGTCAGATTGGAGTCGTCGCTGTTGAGGAACGCGCCGGTGATGGCGGTCGTGTTCAGCACGTTCTTGATATAGCCCATCACCTGCCAGCCGCCCTGATTGGTCAGGATCGCCGTGAGGTTGAGGTTGGTATAGCTGCGGATGCGATCATACGGATTGTCGTTGAAGATGCGGGCCCAGCTATCGTCCTGCCAGTAGAAATCGGTGCGCAGCGTGCCGGCCCAATCCTCTGTCAGCGGCACGGAATATTGCGCGCCTAACGACAGCGTGAAGGGCGGCGCATTGGGCAGTGTGTTGTTGCTCAGGTCTTTGGAGAAGCCCGCGCCGCCATTAGGCGCCGACAACGGATTGAAGCCTTGATAGCCAGCGGGAATGCTGGTGGGGCCGCCGATGGCCCCTGTCGCTGTGCCGCTACCAATCAGCGGGTTGCCTGGTGTGGGCGCGCGGTAGGGCATCTGGGTGACGGGGTCGGTGAGATCAGCATAGGCATGACTGCAGGACAGGACGCTGTTGCCATGGGACAAATTCATGTCTGACCAGTTTTGCTGTTGCAGCAGAGTGGTCACCACAGAAACGGGCAGGATGCAGTTGGATGCCTGGGTCGGGAAGGGCCGCACGACCATCCAGTCGGTGTTGCCTGCAGTGCGATCCATCAGATCGACGGCATTTTCGCCTTTGTTGGCGCGGGCATCCTGATAGCCACCGCTGGCATTGAAGCGAAGCCCCGGCACTGGTTCCCAGACTGCCTCGAATTCGGCGCCTTTGATCTTGGCGTTGAAGTTGAGGTTGATCGCGGTGCGATCGACAATCTCGGAAATCTGATAGCCGGTATAGTCGTAATAGAAGGCGCTGAGGTTGAGGGTCAGCGCGCCGTCGAACAGCGTGTTTTTAGTGCCGAGTTCGAAGGCGTCGATATATTCCGGCTTGAAGGTGAGCGGGTGGATGGGATTGGCATCGGCTTCTGAGAACGTCGGAAGCACGGGGCCGGGCGGATTAGCGCCGCCCGCTTTATAACCATGCGCGAAAGAGCCGAACACCAGCGTCTGGTCGGTGAAGTTGAGTTTGGGTGTCCAGTTGACGGCGGCGCGGCCTGTTATGGCATCCCATTGCTGGTCTACGACACCGTTGGACGGATAGCCCCAGCCATTGGAGAGAAGCTGGCTGGGAACAAGGGTGAAATGCTTCTGATCCTGCGTCCAGCGCAAACCACCGGTGAGTTTCAGATCGGGCGTGACATCAAAATAGCCTTCGCCGAACGCAGCATAAGAATTGAGAACATAGGGATTATTGCTGCGGAAATAATTGTGGCCATTGCCATCGAGGCTTTCAATCGGATTGGGGTCAATATAGACGCATTGGTTGACGGTGGGTTCACCGCCCCCATGTGCGGGATCGTTATATTTCAAGCCGCCAAAACGGCCGAGACATTCGCTGCCATCCGAGACGTTGGGGACCCATGGTCCGCGGGTGCGGTCGCCTGCACCCTGGCCGCTGAATATCCAGGAAAATGCCGTCATGGAATTGATGAAAACGTAATAATCTTCGACGGTTTCGTAATGCATGTAATTGCCGCCCACGCTGAAATTGAATGGGCCGGAGAAACTGGAGGCGAGGCGGAATTCCTGGTTTGCCTGCCAGGAATGTTGCCGGACGAGATCTTCGGCCAGCAGCCTGT
>DATJDE010000267.1:0-3214 GCA_035497595.1 Rhizomicrobium sp.
ATCAACAGCGCCGCGCTGGGGCGCTGGGCCGATTTTCTGATCGAGGAATGTGTGCCGTTTGTGGAGCGCACATTCGGCTGCGGCGGCGCGGGGCGGCGCGGGCTGTTTGGCAAAAGCTCGGGCGGCTATGGCTCGATTGTGCATGCCATGCTTTACCCCGATTTCTGGGCGGCGGCGGCGTGCCATTCTGGCGACATGGCGTTTGAGCTGGCCTATTTGCCGGAATTTCCGCGGCTGCTGCGCAAGCTGGCGAAATATGATCATTCCATTCAGAAATGGCTGGAACAGTTTTATGCCGCGAAGAAAACGCGCGACGACGATGTGCACGATTTGATGACACTGGCGATGTGCGCGAGCTATGACCCGGACCCGACTGCCTATTGGGGTGTGCGCCTGCCGGTGACGCATGACACTTGTGAAGTGATCGCGGAGCGTTGGGCGAACTTTCGGCGCTGGGACCCTTGCGAGATGGTGGCGGCGCGCGGTGAGGGGTTGAAGGGTCTACGAGCGCTCTGGATCGATTGCGGGGATGTGGACCAGTATAATCTGGTTTATGGCGCGCGCCGTTTGCACCGCTCGCTTGAGGGATTGGGCGTAGCGCATGTGTATGAGGAATTTGCCGACAATCATTCGTCTGTCGATTACCGGCTGGACCGGAGTCTGCCGTTTCTGGTGAAGGCGATGGCGGGTTAATGGCCTTCGATCAGCTTTAGCCAGGCATCTTCATCGATCACCTCAACCCCGTGTTTTTGCGCTTCGGCGAGTTTTGAGCCTGCGCCGGGACCGGCGACCACCAGATCGGTTTTCTTGGAGACGGAACCAGAGACCTTGGCGCCGAGCGCTTCGGCGCGGGATTTGGCTTCGGGGCGGCTCATTTTTTCCAGCGTACCGGTGAACACCACCGTCTTGCCTGCAACGGGGGAGCCGGTTTTGGCCGGGGCTTTCACATCACCGACGCGCAGCTGAGCCAGCAGATGGTCGAGGGCTTTGCGGTTGTGGGGCTCGTCAAAGAAAGCCTTGATCGCGTCTGCCACCGTCTGGCCGATGCCTTCGATGGTTTTGAGGTCTTCTACGGCGTCCGGCGCTTCCATCGCGGCAATCCAGACATCGATATTGTGATAGTTGCGGGCAATCAGTTTGGCGGTTGTTTCACCGACATGGCGGATGCCGAGCGCGTTGATGAAACGATCGAGCCCGATGTCGCGGCGGCGGTTGATGGCCTCGAACAGTTTGGCGGCACTTTGTTCGCCCCAGCCTTCGCGCGTGATGATGGCTTTGCCGTGTTTTTCCTCCAGCGTGAAAATATCGGCTGGTTCTTTGAGCATCCCGTCTTCGTGGAAGGCGATGATGTGTTTTTCACCCAGGCCTTCGATGTCGAAAGCGGTACGGCTGACAAAATATTTCAGGCGTTCGACGGTTTGGGCGTTGCAGATGAGGCCGCCAGTGCAGCGCCGATCCACATCGACCTTGCCGGTTTTTTCATCGACCTCACGCACGGCGTGGCTATGGCAGACGGGGCATGTGTCGGGGAATTTGTAGGGTTTTGCGTTTTTTGGACGGCGCTCCTCGATCACCCGCACGATCTGGGGGATCACGTCACCTGCGCGCTGGATGACCACTGTATCGCCGATGCGCACATCCTTGCGGGCGATTTCATCTTCGTTGTGCAGGGTTGCGTTTTGCACCACCACGCCGCCGACAGTGACAGGTTTGAGTTTAGCGACGGGGGCAAGTTTTCCGGTGCGGCCAACCTGGATTTCAATTTTCTCGAGAATGGTTTCGGCTTGTTCGGCGGCGAATTTGTGGGCGATGGCCCAGCGTGGGCTGCGCGAAACAAAGCCGAGCCGGTCTTGCAAGTCGAGGCGATCGACTTTGTAGACCACGCCGTCGATATCATAACCGAGCGTTGCGCGTTTTGTTTCGATATCGCGGTAAAAATTCAGAATGTCGTCCACCGTTTTGCAGCGGCGGATGAGGGGATTGATGCGGAAGCCATAGGCTTTGAAGGCTTGCAGCATGTCCCATTGGGTAGCGGCGGGAAGTTTGGTGATTTCGCCCCACGTATAGGCAAAGAAATTGAGCTGGCGGGTGGCGGTGATTGCGGAATCGAGCTGGCGCACGGAACCGGCGGCGGAATTGCGCGGGTTGGCATAAACCGGCTTGCCCTCTTTTTCCTGGCGCGTGTTGAGGGCGGCAAATTCCTTGTGGCTCATATAGATTTCGCCGCGCACTTCGAGCACAGCGGGCGGCGTGCCGTTCAGGCGCAGCGGCACATCTTTGATGGTGCGGACATTGGGGGTGATGTCTTCGCCTTCGCCGCCATCGCCGCGGGTTGCGGCCTGCACGAGGATGCCGTTTTCATAACGCAGAGAGGCGGACAATCCGTCGATCTTGGGTTCGGCGGTGATGGTGAGATCATCATCTTCCTTCAAGCCGAGAAAGCGGCGTACGCGCACCGCAAAATCATGCACATCTTCATCGCTGAACGCATTATCGAGCGACAGCATGGGGACCGCATGGATGACCTTGGCGAATTTTTCGGACGGTTTGGCGCCCACGCGGTGGGAGGGACTATCGGCACGGACGAGATCGGGAAAGCGGGTTTCGATGGCCGTGTTGCGGATGCGCAAGGCATCGTAATCGGCATCGGAAATAGTGGGGGCGTCTTCGCCGTGATAGCGCCGGTCGTGTTCTGCGATCTCGCGCGCGAGGCGTTCCAGTTCTTTCGCAGCTTCAGCGGGGGAAAGCTTCTCGGCGGGTTTGGAGACGGCGGTCATGTCACGCGCGCTTTTTACGCTTCGGTGCAGCTTCCGCAAGCAGGCGGCGGGCGGCGGCGCGGGCTTCTTCGGTGACAT
Organism: Rhizomicrobium sp.; assembly: GCA_035497595.1. GTDB lineage: Bacteria > Pseudomonadota > Alphaproteobacteria > Micropepsales > Micropepsaceae > Rhizomicrobium. The sequence goes on from DATJDE010000267.1 coordinate 2,856, forward strand.
TGGCGCCGGAGAGCATTCTTGCAAGTTCTTCGAGCCTTTCATCATCGGTCAGCATGTGGACGCGGGTTTTATCGCCCAGCCGCGTGATGCGAAAATGGCGCGCGGCGCGGGCGGCGACTTGCGGGGAATGGGTGACGAGCAGGACTTGCGTGGTTTTGGCGAGGCGCTGAAGCCGTTCGCCCACCGCATCGGCAACTGCGCCGCCGACGCCGCGATCCACTTCATCGAAGACAAGGGCGGCAGGCGGGCTTGCTTCGGACAGTGCGACTTTTAAGGCGAGCGAGAAGCGCGCGAGTTCGCCGCCAGAGGCAATTTTTGCCAGCGAGCCGAAACTTGCGCCTTCCACCGTTGCCACTTCA
>DATJDE010000268.1:0-6049 GCA_035497595.1 Rhizomicrobium sp.
GGTGGACTGGACGGATGACGAGCTGAAATTGCGTGCCTTGTCAGCCAGCGATCTGGAAACCGCAGCCGCCGATGCAGGGGAGGGGCTCAAGATTTATCTGGAGAGCGATACCGCCCTGAACGGCATTTTCACCCAGCTCAGCAAACCCGGCAAAGGCATCGTCACCATTGTCGTTCCCGGCGGCGATGGGCGAGAGGTCGAAATCAAGCTCCCCAAGCAGCTTATGATTACCGCTGCCCACCGCAACGCCATCAAATCGCTCCCCGGCGTTGCCGCTGTGGAGGCCGTTTAGACCAGTGCGCGCAACATTATTTCAATCGCAGTCAGGGCCATCTTGCATGCACCTAATCCCCCCCCTATAAGCCCGTTCATCCGCGCGCGAGGGTGGGTTCGCGGGGTGAGTTACCCCGTCCCCGTCCGGTGCCTGAAAAGGTGACACCCCTCGCGTTTGCTCAACCGGAAAAGGAGTTGTTTTCAAATGGCATTGCCAGATTTTACCATGCGCCAACTGCTCGAAGCAGGCGCCCATTTCGGCCATCGCACCCAGCGCTGGAATCCCAAGATGGCCCCCTACATCTTCGGCGCCCGCAACGACATCCACATCATCGACCTGACGCAAACGGTTCCGCTGCTGCACCAGGCCCTCGTCGCCCTGCGCGACGTCGCCGCCGCCGGTGGCCGCATCCTGTTCGTCGGCACCAAGCGCCAGGCCTCCGATCCCGTCGCCGCCGCTGCCAAGCGCTGCGCCCAGTATTATGTGAATCACCGCTGGCTCGGCGGCACGCTCACCAACTGGCAGACCATTTCCAATTCGATCAAGCGCCTGCGCAACATCGAAGAGACGCTCAGCTCCGCGCAAGGCTCGGGCCTGACCAAAAAGGAACTGCTCGGCCTGCTGCGTGAACGCGACAAGCTGGAACGTTCGCTGGGCGGCATCAAGGAAATGGGCGGCCTGCCGAACATGCTGCTGGTGATCGACACCAACAAGGAATCCATTGCGGTCGCCGAAGCACGCAAGCTCGGCATTCCCGTGACGGCGATCCTCGATTCCAATTCCGATCCGGATGGCATCACCTATCCGATCCCCGGCAACGACGATGCCGCGCGTGCCCTGTCGCTTTATTGCGATCTCATTGCCCGCGCCATCATCGACGGCCTGTCTGAAAGCCAGGCAGCAGCCGGTATCGACATGGGCGAAGCAGAAGTCCTGGAAGACTTGCGGACGCCCGAAGCCATTGCCGAAAGCGCGCCCGCAGCCGCGGTCTGATCGCGCGAAGGAGTAGTACGAATGTCAAACATCACCGCATCCATGGTGAAGGACCTGCGCGACAAAACCGGCGCAGGCATGATGGACTGTAAGGCCGCGCTCGGCGAAACGGGTGGCGACGCTGAAGCCGCCATCGATTGGCTGCGCACCAAAGGCCTGATGAAAGCCGCGAAAAAGGCAGGCCGCGTGGCCGCCGAAGGCCTGGTCGGTGTTGCCCTTGGCGGTAATGCCGGTGCGCTGGTCGAGGTCAATTCCGAAACCGATTTCGTTGCCCGCAACGATGCGTTCAAGGATTTCGTGAAGGGCGCAGCCGAACTCGCGCTCGAAATCGACGGTGATCTCGAAAAGCTGCTGGCAAAGCCCATGGGCGAGGCCACTGTAAAAGACGAGCTGACCGGCCTCATCGCCAAGATCGGCGAAAATATGAGCGTGCGCCGGGTTGCGGCCCTCGCCGTGAAGCCGGGCGTGGTTGCCGCTTATGTGCATAATGCAACCTCTCCCGAGCTCGGCAAGATCGGCGTTCTCGTCGGCCTCAAATCCGAAGGCGATCCGGCGAAGCTTGCAGCGTTCGGCAAGCAGCTTGCGATGCACGTCGCCGCCGCCGCTCCCCTCGCGCTGACGCCCGAACATCTCTCGGCTGAAGTGGTCGAGCGCGAACGCGGTGTGCAGCTCGAACTGGCCAAACAGTCGGGCAAGCCGGACAATGTCATCGAGAAGATGATGGAAGGCCGGATGCGCAAGTTCTTCGAAGAATCGGTCCTGCTGTCGCAGATCTTCGTCATCGACGGGGAAACCCCGGTGAACAAGGCTGTCGAAAAGCTGGCCAAAGAGATCGGCTCGCCGATCGAGGTTGTCGGCTTCCTGCGCTTCCAGGTTGGCGAAGGCATTGAAAAAGCCGACGATGATTTTTCGGACGAAGTAAACAAACTCGCGGGTCGTTGAGTATTGCGGAGGACAGCATGACGGGCGCGCCGAAATATCGCCGGGTCCTCCTCAAAGTCTCAGGTGAGGCCCTGATGGGCGACAGCGGCTACGGCATCGATGTCGCCGTGGTCGACCGGATTGCCGCCGATGTGAAAGATGCGGTGCAGGCCGGCAGTCAGGTCTGCATGGTAATCGGCGGCGGCAATATCTTTCGCGGGCTCCAGGGCGCCGCCAAAGGTATCGAACGGGCCACCGCCGATTATATGGGCATGCTGGCCACTGTCATGAACGCGTTGGCCATGCAGGCTACGCTCGAAGGCATGAACGTTCCGGCCCGGGTTCAATCGGCTATCCCGATGTCGACGGTGTGCGAGCCCTATATCCGCCGCCGCGCCATCCGCCATATGGAGAAGGGTCGGGTGGTCATCTTCGCCGCCGGAACCGGCAACCCGTTCTTCACAACCGATACCGCAGCCGCGTTGCGCGCAGCTGAGATGAATTGCGACGCCATGCTCAAAGGCACGCAGGTAGACGGCGTTTACACTGCAGATCCGAAGAAGGACGCGGATGCCGTGCGTTACGAATCTCTGAGCTATCACGAGGTGTTATCGCGCAATCTTCAAGTAATGGATGCGAGTGCGGTAAGCCTTTCGCGCGAAAACGGTATCCCCATCATCGTGTTTTCCATTCACGATCGTGGCTCGCTCGCAGCCGTTCTGCGCGGCGAGGGGCGTTCCACCATCATCGAAGAACGGACTGCGGTAAGCTAGTCTGCGTTCTCTAAATCAGGGGTTTGCCATGGCAGCCGGATACGACAAGGAAGATATCAATCGCCGTATGGCTGGTGCGGTGTCCACCCTGAAGGGGGAGTTCTCTGGCCTGCGCACCGGGCGTGCCAGCCCTGCGCTGGTCGAGCCGGTGATCGTGGATGCGTATGGCAGCCAGCTTCCGATCAACCAGGTCGGCAATATCTCAACCCCGGAATCCCGTCTTCTGACCATTCAGGTCTGGGACAAGGGGCTGGTGAAGGCGGTGGACAAGGCTATCCGTGACGCGGGGCTAGGCCTCAATCCGCAAGTCGATGGCCAGCTTCTGCGTATCCCCATTCCCGAACTAAACGAGGAACGCCGCCGCGAATTGGCCAAGCTCGCTCACAAATATGCCGAAAGCGCCAAAGTTTCCGTCCGCAATGTGCGCCGCGACGGGATGGAGCTGCTCAAGAAGCTGGAGAAAGATCGCAAGATCGGGCAGGACGAGCAGCACACGCTAGGCGAAGACCTGCAAAAGCTAACCGACGGCCATATCAAAGACATCGATACTATCCTGCAGGGCAAAGAACAGGAAATCATGCAGGTTTAGTCTGGGAAACGGTGGGGGCGATCAATAGGGTTACTCGGATGACTGCCATGACTCGCCCCGCGAACGGGCTTCCCCAGCACGTCGCCATCATTATGGATGGCAATGGCCGTTGGGCGCAGCGCCGCCATTTGCCCCGGCAGGCCGGCCATGTGGCGGGCGTGTCCGCCGTGCGCGATGTTGTGCGCGCCGCCAGCGAACTGGGGCTTCGCAACCTCACGCTCTATGCGTTTTCTTCGGAAAACTGGAAGCGCCCAAAGCTTGAGGTCAGCCACCTCATGGGCTTGTTCCGCCTTTATTTCCGCGACGATCTGAAAGACCTCGTCACGCGCAACGTCCGGATTCGCATCATCGGCTCGCGCTCCCGAGTGGAGCGGGACATCAGGGTGATGATCGAAGAAGCCGAAACGCGCACTACGCAGAGCACCGGCCTCAACCTCACGCTCGCTTTTGACTATGGGGCACAGGAAGAAATCTGTAATGCGGCGCGCGAACTGGCGCGGGCCGCCATGGAAGGGCGGCTCGATCCGGAAGCGATCACGCCCGATTTGTTCGCCACACGCTTGTTCACCCATGGCCTTCCCGAACCCGATCTGATTATTCGCACCAGCGGCGAACGGCGGTTGAGCAATTTCCTGCTTTGGCAATCGGCCTATGCGGAGCTTCTGTTTGTCGACACGCTATGGCCTGATTTCAACGGTCTCGAATTCACCCAGGCGTTGGAGCAGTTTGCCCAACGCGAACGCCGTTTCGGCGCTGTCGCGTCGGGTGCCGTCGCTTGAGTGAGGTGCCTGAAGCTTCCCGCACGGCCAGGGTCGCGGCAGGTTCAAATGGGGGAGCGCCGGTGTCGCCGTCTTTGGAATGGATTACACGTCCGGTCTTCGCCGTTTTGCTGGGCGGGATTGCGATTGCCTCACTCTATATGGGTGGGCTGGTCTTTGCGCTTTTTGTTGCGCTGATTGTGATTGCCGCGGCGCGTGAGTGGCATCGCATGGTCGCCGATGGCCGCTTTACCGAAGAATTTCTTCTGACCAGCCTGATCGTTATTGCCGCGGTGTGCACAGCGGTAACAGCGCCACGCTCGATCTGGCCCTGGGGCCTGGTTCTTGGCGGCGCAGGCGCAAGTTTTCTACTCGCAAAGCTTCGCCGCCGCCGCGCGGTGTGGGAGGCGGCGGGGGTGCTTTATCTGGGGATTCCCGCGCTCTGTATCGTGATGCTGCGGATTGTTCCGGAAAATGGGTTTAATCTGGTGCTGGCCTTCTTTGTCGCCATCTGGGCGACAGATACGGGCGCCCTGATTTTCGGCAAGCTGATCGGTGGGCCAAAATTCTCGCCCGTTCTGTCACCAAACAAGACATGGGCGGGCTTCTTTGGGGGTATAATTCTGGCGGCCATTGCAGGTGGCATCGGTTTTTCCATCCTGCAACTGGGCGCTGATCGCGGTGCAATTTTTGCCGCGTCTGTAGGAGTGATCGCGCATATGGGCGACTTGTTGGAGTCTTCGGCCAAACGGAATTTCCGCATCAAGAACAGCGGCGGTCTCATTCCCGGTCACGGCGGTGTGCTGGACCGTATTGATTCAACGCTGCTTGCGGCGCCAGCGCTTGCTGCTGTGGTGTTTCTGGCAGGTCTCAATCCCATGGTGTTGTCATGAAGCCTATTTCCGGAAAATCGAATGGTGGACTGCCCGATCTAACCCCGGTGCTCCAACGCCGCATCACGGTGCTGGGTTCGACCGGCTCCATCGGTGTCAGCACGCTTGATGTGATCGCCCACGCACGCGCGACCTATGGCGCTGATGCCATGCCGGTCGAGGCGTTGACCGCGCAGGCTAATGTCGAGCTGCTCGCTAAACAGGCACGCGAAATCAAACCGAAGATCGCTGTCATTGGCGATGCGTCCCTGCATGCGCAGCTGAAAACCGCTCTGTCAGGAACGGGAATCGAAACCGCCGCCGGGCGTGACGCGGTGATTGCGGCGGGCGCGCGCCCTTCCGAATTTGTGATGGTTGCGATTGTCGGCGCTGCGGCTATCGAGCCAGCGCTTGCAGCGATCCGCCGTGGTGCGGTCGTTGCGCTCGCGAACAAGGAATGTGTGGTTGCGGCAGGCGCGGTGTTCCGTGCGGCATTGGAGACATCGGGCGCATCCGTGATCCCGGTCGATTCCGAGCACAACGCGGTGTTTCAAGTTTTGCATGGCGGCGATGCGGGGGAGGTTGATCTCGTCACGCTCACCGCATCGGGCGGGCCGTTCCGTGAGTGGACGACTGAACGCATGCGCGATGCAACGCCAGAGCAGGCCATCGCCCATCCTGTCTGGGCCATGGGCAAGAAGAACTCGCTCGACAGTGCAAGCCTGATGAACAAAGGGCTCGAGCTGATCGAGGCGCATTATCTTTTTGCGCTGCCGTGCGAACGTTTAAGCGTTGTCATCCATCCGCAATCAATCGTCCATTGCATGGTGTCATATGAGGACGGAACAACGCTTGCGCATTTCTCTGCG
>DATJDE010000269.1:0-7921 GCA_035497595.1 Rhizomicrobium sp.
GCCAAGGGTTTGAAAATGCGCGTGGTGGCGTTTGACCCGTTCCTTTCGGCGGAACGGGCGACGGCGCTGGGTATTGAAAAAGTTGAACTGAACGATCTGCTGGCGCGAGCCGATTTCATTACGCTGCACACGCCGCTGACCAACGAGACGCGCAATATCATCTCGGCAGACGCCATCAACAAGATGAAGAAGGGTGCGCGGATCATCAATTGCGCGCGCGGCGGGCTGGTGGATGAAGCGGCGCTGAAGGCGGCGCTGGATTCGGGCCATCTGGCCGGTGCGGCTCTGGATGTGTTCGAGGAAGAACCGGCCAAGGCCAATGTTCTGTTCGGCAATGACAAGGTGATTGCGACGCCGCACTTAGGCGCATCCACCGAAGAGGCGCAGGAGAACGTGGCGTTGCAGGTGGCCGAGCAGATTTCGGACTATCTGCTGACCGGCGCGATCATCAATGCGCTCAACATGCCTTCGATCAACGCCGAAGAAGCGCAGCAGGTTCGCCCCTGGATCGCGCTGGCGGAAAAGCTCGGCGCGTTTGTGGGGCAGCTCACCGACACCAGCCTGCAATCGGTGGAGATTCTCTACGAAGGCACGGCGGCCGATCTCAACCAGCGGGCGCTGACGCAGGCGGCGATTGCCGGGGTGTTGAAGCCCGCGCTGTCGGAGGTGAATATGGTCAATGCGCCCATTATCGCCAAGGAACGCGGTATCAAGGTGATTGAAACGCGCCAGCCGCAACAGGGCGTGTATGAAGGCTATATCAAAATCACCGCGGTACTGAACGGGACGACCCGGCGGGTGGCTGGCACGGTGTTCGCAGACGGGCGGCCACGACTTATTCAGGTGAAAGACATCAATCTGGATGCCGAATTTGCGCCGCACATGCTGTATGTCGTGAACGAAGACAAGCCGGGGTTCATCGGCAAGCTCGGCACGGTGTTGGGCGATTCCAACGTGAACATCGCCTCTTTCGCGCTCGGCCGCTCTGCGCCTGGTGAAGATGCGATTGCGCTGGTGGAAGTGGATGGCGGCGTGACCGAAAAGGTGCTGAGCGACATTGCCAAACTGCCGCTGGTGAAGCTGGCCAAGGTACTTTCGTTCTGAGTGCTGATCAGTTGAAATAAAAAACGCGGCGGCCAGAGATGACCGCCGCGTTTTTCTTTTGCAGAATACCAATCAGATCGACTGAAGCATCTTCACGTCGGGACGCCCGGCCATGGCTTCGCCCATTTTGGGGCCGAGGCGCTTGAAATGGTCGGTGTTGCGATGCGCTTCGAGCGCGGCTTGATCCTTGTAGGATTCCAGAACGATGTAGGTGTCTTCATCCGCCTTGAAGAATTCGTAGAAATTGTTCCCCGGTTCGTTCTTGCGGACTTCTGCCATCAGCTCCTTGCCCACGGCTTCGAGAACGGCGCCCTTGCCGGGCTGGATTTTGATGGTGACGACGAGACCAATGCCCATTGAAATTTCCTCCTGAATGTTAGCGGGGGCACGCTAGACGGCCCCGGCCTTTGCTTCAATATCGAATTATCGGCCCTGATAGTTGCCGTCGCGCTTTTCGAAGAAGGCGTTGACGGCTTCCTGGTGATCTTCGGTCAGGTGGGCGAGCGCCTGCATGCCGGCGCTCATTTCCAGGATGGTGTCGAAACTTACCGTCTGGCCTTCGCGCATCATGCGTTTGGTCATGCGCAAGACATCCGGCGGCTGGCGGCAGATGCGCGACGCAAGCGCCCTGGCTTCGGCCATCAACTGATCAGGCGGGGTGAGGCGGGAGACGAGGCCCCACTGGAGCGCGGTGGGGGCATCGATCGTATCGCCGGTGAAGAACAGTTCGGCGGCGCGGGCATGGCCGATGGTGCGCGGCAGAATCCACGCCCCGCCATCGCCCGGCACCAGGCCGATGCGCAGAAAGGTGGCGCCGAAGATGGCAGTGTCTGCGGCGAGGCGCAGATCGGCGAGGCAGGCGACATCGTTGCCGAGACCGATGGCGGGGCCGTTGATCGCCGCGATGACAGGCACCTCGATGTTCCACAGCGCACGCACGATGCGGTGGATGCCGTTTCGATAGCGTTCGCGGATCGCCACTGTGCCGCCCGCGAAGGCGCCGGAGCGTTCGCGCATCGCTTTGACATTGCCGCCCGCCGAAAAGGCCTTGCCTGCGCCGGTGAGGATGACGCAGCGCACATCCCGGTCAGCATTTATCTGCGCGGCCGCATCGGAAAAAAGCGCGCCATCGCCCTCTTCTCCCAGCGGATTACGCGATTCGGGGCGGTTTATCGTGAGCGTAACGACGTGGTCGTTTTTTTCGTACAGCAGCGCGGACAAGGCTTCCTCCTAAAACATGGTGCCAAAGCATGGTGCCAAAGCATGGTGCCAAAAACATGGTGAATGTGAATTTACCCTTTTCCCGGGCATTTGCGAAAAACTCCATTAACGCTCCATGGCGCATGGTGGCGGACCAGAGCCGGAGCATCCGTATACGCCGTGAAAAGTGCAAGCAAAGCAGCAGCTGCAGGACCAGCGCAGGTTGGGCGCGTGCACGCGTATTTTCGCGGTGTTTACGACAATTTCATGCGCGCGCTGGTGCCACGGACCGAGGCCGACCTACGGATGGTCAGGGTTCATCTGGAACTGGCACGCAAACAGACGGCGCCCACCACCTACACCCTGCCCTTTACCGCCATTGTCGTTTCGGCTGCCAACTTTTACTGGGTGCCGACCATCAACCTTTTGGTATGGCCGCTGGTGGTTGTGGTGCTCAGCGCCGTCGCCGAAATCAAATATCTGCATTTTCTGAAGCATGACGACCATTCGCCCCGCGCCATCCGCTATCGCGCCAAGATGGCGGTCATCATGGCCGCCGTGCTGGTGGCGGCGTGGTGTTCGATGGTGTTCGTGCTGTGGGTGCCAGGGGTTCCGTCCAACCATCTTTTGATCCTGTTTCTGCTTTGCGCATCGCTGTCGGGCTGGGTGACATCCGGCGCGGTTTATCTGCCGATGCTCTATGTCACTTTGCCGATCTATCTGGTCGCCATGGGCGTGGTGCCGCTGATGGCAAGCGACATGATCGATACGGTGCTCGGCTGGTTGTGCATCGGCTTCTGGGTGATGATGGCGGCGCAGGCCTCAATCAACTTTGAAACCAACACCAAGAAGCTGCGGCTGGAAGATGAGCGCATATTGCTGATCGCCGATCTGCAGCGCGCCAAGGAAACATCGGACCGTGCCCGCGAACGGGCCGAGGCTGCCAGCCGCGCCAAATCGACCTTTCTGGCCAATATGAGCCATGAACTGCGCACACCGCTGAATGCCATTCTGGGGTTTTCGGAGATCATTAAGACGCGCGCCTTTGGCGCCTCCATCGAGCAATATGCCGAATATGGCGGTTACATTCACGGCTCGGGCCAGCACCTGCTGACGCTGATCAACGATATTCTCGATCTGGCGAAAATCGAGGCGGGCCGCATGACCTTGCGCGAGGATCCGGTCGACATCACGCGGCTGATGGAAGACAGCGTGGAGATGATGACGGTCAAGGCCCAGCAGGCCGGGTTAAACATTGTCATTTCGGCGGAACAGGATTTTGGGCTGGTGCAGGCCGATGAGCGGGCGTTGCGCCAGATCATCGTCAATCTGCTCGCCAATGCCATCAAGTTCACGCCGATCGGCGGTCTTGTCACCGCCTTTGCGCGGCGCGATGGCGAGGGGCGGCCATGTTTCGGGGTGCGCGATACCGGCATCGGCATTGCGCCCGAAGATCATCGGCGGGTGTTTGAAAGTTTTGGCCAGGGCCGCCATGACGCGGTGCAGGCCGACAAGAGCACCGGGCTTGGCCTGCCGATCGTGAAGGGGCTGGCCGAAGCCCATGGCGGATCGGTGACGCTGGAGAGCGCGCCGGGCGATGGCACGACGGTCACCATCATCCTGCCGCTGACGCGCGTGCGCACGCGCGTCCTGCCGTTGCGGGCTGCGGGTTAACCTAAAGAGGCGTAGCGCTTCAGGTGGTGATCGACATTGCCGTAGAGCGTGTCGAGCATGGTCAGCCGCTTGAAGTAATGGCCGACATTCAGCTCGTCGGTCATGCCGATGCCGCCGTGAATCTGGATCGCTTCCTGCCCGACGAAACGGCCTGCGCGCCCGATCTGCACCTTGGCGCCGGAGGCGGCTTTTTTGCGGGCGTTCGCGGCTTCATCGAGGTTGAGCGTTACCATCAAGGTCATGGAGACCGATTGTTCGTAGGCGGTGAACATGTCGACCATACGGTGTTGCAGCGCCTGGAATTTGCCGATCGGCACGCCGAACTGTTTGCGGGTCTTGGAATAATCGACCGTGGTGTCGACCAGCACCTTCATGGCGCCGGTGGCTTCGGCGCAATGGGCGGCGATGGCTTCGTCTGTCGCCCGTTCGATCAGGGCAAGGCCGCCATCGACCGCGCCGATGACGCGCGCGGCCGGGACTTCGACATTTTCAAAGGTGATTTCGGAGGCGCGCTGGCCATCGACCGTGGCGTAATCGCGGGTCGAAATGCCTTTGGCGTTTTTATCGACCAGAAACACGGTGATGCCGTTCGCTTCGCGGATTGAACCTGCGGTGCGCGCGGTGACGACCAGCGTGTCGGCCCAGGGCGCGCCCAGCACCACGGATTTGTGGCCGTTGAGGATGTAACTATCGCCCTGCTTCTTTGCGTTGGTTGAAACATCGGCGAGGTTAAAGCGGCTTTTGGGTTCGGCGAAGGCAAAGGCGATGATGGTTTCACCGCCTGCGATTTTCGGCAGGACTTCCTCTTTCAGCGCAGTTGCGCCATCGCGCGCGATGAGGCCCCCGCCGATCACCACGGTGGGCACGAAGGGCTCGACGACGAGGGTTTTGCCGAATTCTTCCATCACCACCATGTTGTCGACCACGCCGCCGCCGAGGCCGCCAAAATCTTCCGGCAGGCTGGCGGCCAGAAGGCCGAGTTCCGCGAAATGCTGCCAGTTGGCGCTATCGCGGCCCTGTTCGCTGCGGGTGAAGGCGCGCCACTTTTCGAAGGTGTAATTATCGGCCAGGAATTTGGAGACCGAGTTGCGCAGCAGCGTCTGTTCTTCGCTGAACGAGAAATCCATTGGTATGATCCTGTTTGGTGGGGCCGGGGCTTAGAGCGGTTCCAGGAAAAGTGTGCAGCGGTTTTCCTGGAACTATTCTAGAGGCCCAGCACGGCCTTGGAGATGATGTTGCGCTGAATTTCGTTTGACCCGCCATAGATCGAAGTCTTGCGCATGTTGAAGTATTGGCCAGCCTGACCGAGCGCGTAATCGGGCCCGATATAGGCGTTGCCGCCCAGATGATGCGCATCGGGATAGGCGTAATAGCCCACCGCTTCGAGCACCAGTTCGGTGATGCGCTGCTGGATTTCGGTGCCCTTGATCTTGAGGATCGAGCTTTCCGGCCCGGCCATATGGCCCTTGGCTTCCTGCGCCAGGGTGCGCAGTTCGGTATATTCGAGCGCCGTCAGGTCGATTTCCAGCTGCGCGACCTTGGCGGAGAATTCATCGGTCGAGATCAGCGGTTCGCCATCGATGGTTTCGGCGCGCGCGATCTCTTTCAGCCGTTCGATGGCTTTCTTGGAGCGGGCGACGCCGGCGATGCCGGAGCGTTCGTTGACCAGCAGGAATTTGGCGTAGGTCCAGCCCTTGTTCTCTTCACCGATGAGGTTTTCGACCGGGACTTTGACATTGTCGAAGAAGACTTCGTTCACTTCGTGCGCGCCGTCGAGCACGATGATCGGCTTCACGGTGATGCCGGGGGTCTTCATGTCGATCAGGAGGAAGGAAATGCCTTCCTGCTGCTTGACGTTGGTATCGGTGCGGACGAGGCAGAAAATCCAGTCCGCATATTGGGCCAGCGTGGTCCAGGTCTTCTGGCCATTGACGATATAGTGATCGCCCTCGCGCACCGCGCGGGTGCGTACCGAGGCAAGGTCGGAGCCGGAGCCGGGTTCGGAATAGCCCTGGCACCACCAGACGTCTGCCGGGAGGATGCCGGGCAGGAAGCGCTTCTTCTGCTCTTCATTGCCGAAGGTGAAGATCACCGGGCCGACCATCGCAACGCCGAAGGGCAGAGGGGGCGTGGTTTCGGCGCGGGCGCTTTCTTCGTTGAAGATGTAGCGCTTGGTCGCGTTCCAGCCGGTGCCGCCATATTGGGTCGGCCAATGCGGGGCCACCCAGCCTTTTTTGTAGAGCACCTTGTGCCAGGCCAGATAGGCCTCGCGGGTGCGGACCTCTTCGCCCATCGCACTGTGCATTTCGGGGGTGAAATTTTCTGCGATGAAGCTGCGCACTTCCTGGCGGAAAGCCTCTTCTTCTGGCGAGAAGGTGACGTCCATTGCTGTTCTCCGAATACCCGGCAATTTGCCCGACAATTTGTCAGTATATCATACCGTCAGGCGCTGCGCCCGCAAGGTGGGCGATGGCCGTCTTCAGCGGCGTTCGCGTCGCATGTCCTCATGGTGGCGGATCACCTCCTTCACAATGAAGGCGAGAAATTTTTGCGCAAAATCGGGGTCCAGATCTGCGGCTTCGGCCAGTTTGCGCAGGCGGGAGATCTGGATCGCCTCACGCGCCGGATCGGCGGGCGGCAGGCCATGGGTCGCCTTATAGGCCCCCACCGCTTTGGTGCATTTGAACCGCTCGGCCAGAAGATGGATCAGGGCGGCGTCGATATTGTCTATCGACTGGCGCAGGCGCTGAAGTTCTGGATTACCGCTTGCCGCTTCGCTCATTCACCGATCATCCCCAAAATGCGGCGATAGTCTTAGGCAGCGCCGCCCGATCGGGCAAATGCAAATGCCGCGCGCCGGTTGGGGCGCGCGGCATGGTTGCAGACTATCGGTCTATCAGAACTTCGCAGGAAACTGGGCGGCGATGCCGTTGGCCAGCGCATCGGCAATGACGTTCATATGGGCGGACATGGCGGCCCGTGTCTTGACCTCAGCGGCGGTATCTTTGGCGATCAATTCCTGAATCTGGTCGATGTGGTGGCTGGCATGGACTTGCAGCAGCTCCATCAACGTCGCTTTGGGCAAATGCGGGTTGGCCGTGCTCAGGAAGGTGGCGATCTGGTCGGCATTGGAGGTCAGCTTGTCGGTGGCGGCGCCTTGGGCCTTGGCATCTTTGGCCACGGAGGCATCAAGATAGGCTTTGACCGCGCCATAATGACCGGCCAACAGCGGAAACAGCTTGTCGGCAGCAGGCTGGCCATAATAGGGCGCAATGGCATTGGCGATGCCATGGGCGTTGGCGACAACCTCGCCTTCCGCCGTTTTCAACGCGGCGCTATTGCCCGCGATTTCGGCCACGACGACTTTGCGGACCGCATCGACATGGCCTTGCCACAAAGCGCGCAAGGCGGTTTGGGTGGCTTTTAACTTGGCTGAAGCAGGGGCGGCTTGCGTGGAGGTTTGGGCTGGGCTTTCGGCTGCCGCTGCGTGGCTGTGGGCGGCCTCGGCGGATGGAACGGCGAACAGGATGGCGGCAAGGCTGGCTGCGGCGGTGACTGGCAGAAGTTTCATATGGGGTCTCCCTCGTTGAGGAGAGGGTTTTGGCAGATTATCCGCGGTTAGTCCATAAAAACATGTCAAAACATTTTAATATTGTTCGAGCCCTGCCGACACGCTACATCTAGGGCCGATCGAGGCATGGTGATGATACACAACACAGCAAAAGGCACCCAAGAGGTGCTGATGCGGACCCTTCTCCACAACAAGACCGGCCAGACGGTGGACGGGCTTTCGATTGCGCTTGCCATCAGCCGCAATGCGGTGCGCCAGCATCTGACGGCGCTGGAACGTGACGGGCTGGTGGCCAAAGGTGCGCGCCAGCCTTCGGGCGGGCGGCCCGAGCAGCTTTATGTGCTGACCCCGGACGGGCATGAGAAATTTCCC
>DATJDE010000270.1:0-1870 GCA_035497595.1 Rhizomicrobium sp.
TTATCTGGGAGGAACGCTGGCCTAGGCCGCCGTACATGACTTCCAAACGCTAAACCTGAGGCGACTTAGTCTGCCTTCTTGCTTACCTCCTGCTTACCTGGGCAGAAAACCAGAGGGAGCCGCTGAGCCATGGCGACTAAACAAGCCATTGTTTTCACTATGTTTTCACTTGGAGCGGGCGAGGCGAATCGAACGCCCGACCCTAACCTTGGCAAGGTTATGCTCTACCCCTGAGCTACGCCCGCGAACCAAGTGAGGGCGGGTTATTGCTCAGCTTGGGGGAAGATACAATAGGCTTGTGGAGGCGCCAGGCTGGGGCTCAGGCAGGTAAAATGCGTTCGAAGATCTGGCGGGCTGCGGATTGTGCTTCAGCGAGGCGGATTTCCAGTTGATCGAACCCTTGGGTGTTTCCGGCGCGAACCAAAAGGCCTTTCAGGCCGGGCGAGGTGGACAGGAATTCTGGCGTGGCGTCGATTGCGATGCGCAGGATCTGTTGCAGATTTCCCTGCAGAATCGCTGCGTCGATCAGGCCTTGCGCATCCGCAGCGGGTAGAGCGCCGCGTTGCTGCAGGCGTTCTAGCGCCTCGACAGTGTTCTGGCTCAAAACATCCGCGAAGGCCGCGGCGGTGTTTAATTGGAGGTATTGGGCGATGAACTCGATATCGACCAGACCGCCACGGGCGAATTTTAAATCCCACGGGCTTTTGGGTGCGAATTGGGCTGCCAGCCGATCGCGCATGTCGCGCGCATCTTTCAAAAGTTTGGCCTGCTCCATCGGGGTGCACAGCGTAGTGGCGATCTCGGCCGCAACCTTGGGGCCAAGGTCGCCGGATGAGGTGATCAGGCGCGCCCTCGTTAGCGCCATGCGTTCCCATGTCCAGGATTCGGTTTTGTGATAACGCCTGAAGGATTCGAGGCTCACGGCAACGGGGCCTTTGTTGCCCGTCGGGCGCAGCCGCATATCCACTTCATACAAAGTGCCTTCGGCTGTCGGCGCCGTCAGCGCGGCGATGAAGCGTTGGGCAAGGCGGGCGTAATAGGTGGTGACGGCAAGCTTTCTGGTGCCTGTGCTCTCACCGTCCGGCGGCGCGTCATAGACAAAAATCAGATCGAGATCGGAAGAGGCTGTCATCTCCCGCCCACCCAGCTTGCCCATGGCGATCACGCTGAACGCGCCGCCCTCGATCGTGCCGGAGGCGGCGGTCAGTTCCTCTTCCACGACAGGCAAAAGCCCGGCGATGATGCTGTCGGCAATATGGGCGAAGGCTGGCCCGGCTTCATCGGCTTTGGCAACGCCATCAATGATCTGTGCGCCCACACGAAAAATCTGCTCCTTGGCCAGACGGCGCGCCGCATCCAGCGCGCCTTCAAAATCACGTGCATGCTCCAGTTGATTGCGCAGCAGGCGGTCCAACTGGCGGCGCGATGGCAGTTCGCCCAGAAAGCCTGGGTCGATCAGCGCGTCCAGCGTTGCCGGTGAGCGGGCAAGATGGGTCGCGATGCGCGGCGCAGAGCCCGCAATTTCCGCGATCAGCCTGAGCAGATGCGGGTTGGCATGCAGCATCGAAAAGAGCTGAATACCGGCGGGCAAACCACCCAGAAAGCGATCGAATTGGGCGAAGGCGGCATCGGGATCGGCGGTTCTTGCCAAGGCTTCCAGCAAAGCGGGGGTCAATTGCGTCAGCCGTTCGCGTGCCCGCGCATTGCGCATCGCCCGCACCCGCCCATGGTGCCAGCCGCGAATTCCGGCAGACACATGCACCGCATCCTTGAAGCCGAGCTTGGTCAGCGTTTCCAGCGTTTCTGGGTCTTCCTCAACCCCGGTGAAAACCAGACTGCCGCCTTCGGAGGCGAGCGGCGCTTCACGCTC
>DATJDE010000271.1:0-15844 GCA_035497595.1 Rhizomicrobium sp.
CCGCCATTGCTCACCACATGCACGGTCAGTTGATGGCGATCCGCCACACGCTCCACCTCGGCCTTGACCGGGCAGGCATCCCCATCGACATAGATCTCAAGCAACCAGGCGTCTTTCTTCGGGGGTCCACAGCGCGTGCAGCGCCTGTTCGAGGGCGCGTGGCTCCGTCATCTGGCAAAGCCGCGCTTTGGCGGCCCGGCGCGTGGGCGCATCCAGCGCCAACGGCGCGGTCTCGATATACCAGCCCAGATGTTTGCGAAAAATCCGCAAGCCCAGCGTGTCGCCATAAAAGGACAGGCTGTCGGCAAAATGCTCCAGCGCAATGGCCAGCCGCGTTGCGAGATCGGGCTCTATCATCGCAGTATTGTCGTTCAGCGCCTTGTCCATCGCTGCCGCAGCCCATGGCCGTCCATAGGCGCCGCGCCCGATCATGATCGCATCGGCGCCCGATTGTGCCAGCGCCGCGCGGGCCGAGGCCGCATCGGTCACATCGCCATTGACGATCACGGGAATGGACACCGCCTGTTTCACAAGGCCAACGGCGCGCCAATCAACAGTCCCGTTGTAAAACTGTGCGCGCGTGCGGCCATGCACGGTGATGGCTTGCACGCCGAGCTGTTCTGCCCGCTGCGCCAGCTCGGGGGCATTGCGCGTGGCATCGTCCCAGCCCAGCCGCATTTTCAAGGTGACGGGCCGCGTGGTTGCGTTGACCGCGGCTGCGATCAAGCGTTCGGCGAGATCGAGATCGCGCATCAGCGCCGCGCCGGATTGTACGCCCGTCACTTCTTTGGCCGGGCAGCCCATATTGAGGTCGATGATGTGCGCGCCCGCTGCTTGCGCCAGCGCCGCGCCTTTGGCGATCCATTGCGCATCGCGGCCCACGAGTTGCACCACCATCAGCGGCAGGCCATCGCCCACGGCGGCGCGGCGCACCACATCGGGGCGGCCTTTCGCGAACATATCGCAGGCCACCATTTCGGTGGCGACATAGGGCGCGCCGAGTTTGGAGGCGGCGCGCCGGAACGGCAGATCGGAAACGCCCGTCATCGGTGCGGTTAAAACCCGCCCGCCGATGTGCACGCCTCCGATCTCAAACCCGCCCATTTTAGTTCGCGTTGACCCCGACCAGCTTCATGTCGAACACCAGCGTCTGGTTCGGCGGAATGTCGCCGCCTGCGCCGCGTGCGCCATAGCCAAGCTCGGACGGAATGACGATCTGCCATTCATCGCCTTCTTTCATCAGCGACAAGGCTTCAACCCAGCCCGGAATCAGGCGGCCTGCGGGGAAGGTTGCGGTCTGGCCGGGGGCTGTCTGGTCAAACACCTTGCCGGTGATGAGCGCGCCCTTATAGGTCACCGTCACCATGTCGCTGCCGCTGCTCACACCCTTGCCGGAACCGGCGGTGATCACGCGATATTGCAGCCCGCTGGGGCGCGTAATCACGCCGTCCTTCGCGCCATTGTCGGTGAGGAATTTCTGATTGGCGGCTGCATCGAGCGGCGTGCTCTGCTGTTGCTTGGTCACTGTTTCAGTCTCTTTCTTTTGATCACAGGCAGTCAGCATCACCATGCTGACTGTCACGGCCGCGAGTGCGGCAAAGGCGGAAGCGCGCATCGAAGGAACTCCTGGCTGCCAGGGCGGCCCAATGGGGCGTCCGGGGCGAGGCCCTCCTTACAATGGCGCCCACCAAATTAAAACGGTCTTCGCTGGCGAGCTTTTACCGAGGCTGGGAGAGCGCGTCGTCCAGCAATTTCAGCGCCGCGCTGGCAAAAGCGATCATGTTGTCCAGTCGCCCGTCTTTGCCGGTCTCCAGCGTGCGCACCTTTTGGACCGGCCCGGCCAGCGCCAGGCAGCTATGGCCGGGGGCGTCGCCATAGGGATTGCCGGATGGCCCGGCTGCCCCGGTTTCGGAAATCGCCCAGGTGCTGGCGAAGTGTGCTTGCGCGGTAGTGGCCAGGCATTGCGCATAAGGCTCGCTGGCCGAGCGCATGCCGTGCACCGCCTCGCGCGAGAGCCCCAGAAGCTGGGTCCGGGCTTTGGCGGTGTAGACCACCGCGCCGCCCAGATAATAGGCCGAGGCGCCGGGCACCGAGAGCAGCGCCGCCGAGATCAGCCCGCCGGACGAGGATTCCGCCACCGCCACCGTTTCTGCCCGCGCGATCAGCTTTGCGCCGACTTTTGCCGCCAGGTCCATGAGTTCCGTCATTTTCCGTATATCCTCAAATGTCTGTCATCCGTGCCTACAAGATGTGGCCGTAGACGCAAAGCGATGGGTTTTTGCAGCACATTATTAGCTATGCTCGTTGACCAATCCGTCAATCATCCTGCTCTAGCTTTTCGAGGCAATTCGCAATCGGTTTGTGAACAGCAGCGCACGATGCGCCAGGGCAAAAGGGCATGATCTCCTCCCCATCCATGCCAGCACATTTGATCCCGGATACAGCACTGACACGCTGGCAAAGCCTGCTCGACATGGTGGTCGAGGTGTTGGGGGCCGCGGGCGGTGTCATTCGCCGCAACGCCGATCCGCTGGTCGGCAGCGGCGCAAGCGTGGGCGCTGTACCCCTGGCCGAACTGTCACGTCCGCTGCACTGGCCCGATGGCGCGGTGTTTGGCGCGCTCGTCATTTTGGATGACGCGCCCAAGGCTTACACGCAAGCCCATCAGAGGCTGATTGCCGAAACCGTCTGCATCCTCAATGACGCGCTGGTGAAGGTCGCCGCCGATGCTGCGCGCCAGCAACAGGATGTGGCAGCCGAGATGGAGCACGACCGCTTGTGTCTGGCGGCGGGAATCGGAAAGACGGGGGTGTGGGACTACGCGATCGCCAGCAACAGCCTGTATTGCGATCCGCGCTGGTATGAGATCATGGGGCGCGATCCGGCTGATGTTGTAAAATCGGTCGAGGATTTCAGGCCTTATATTCACCCTGCCGATGTGGAGCGGGTGATCGAAGACCGAATGGCCACGCTGGCCGCGATGCCCGGCGCCAAGCAGGATGAGAATTTCGTTTTTCGCATCATCCGTCCCGATGGGGAAACCCGCTGGATCTCTTCCTCGGCCCGGATGCTGGCGGCGACGAAACGTCTGCCGGCCCGCCTCGTCGGGTTCATCACCGACATCACCGAACAGTACCATGCGGAAGAACATCTGCAATTGAGCCTTGCTTCGCTGCGCCATGCCGAAGCGTTGGCGAAAGTCGGAAGCTGGACCTTCGATGCCACCAATGGCGCCTTTCGCTGTTCGGAGCAGCTTCAGGAGATGATCGGCCTCAAGCCTGGCGATCCGCCGTTTATGCCGACCGATCTTCCCCGCCTTTTCACGCCTGCGCATTTCGAGAAAGTACAAGCCGCCATTGCGGCCTGCCTCGCAGACGGTAAATCCTATCAGATCGATACAGAGCATTTGCGTCTCGACGGGGCGCCGTTCATTGCCAATATCCGTGGCAAGGCGATCTTTGATGCGGCAGGCAAAATCACCGGCATGTCGGGCACGGTTCAGGATATCACCGCGCGCGAAGAGGCCCGCAGGCTGCTGGAAACCCAAGGCAGGATGCTGAAGAAATCCTCGGCCGAGCTTGCACAGGCGCGCGATGCGGCGGTCAAGGCCAGCTATGCCAAATCGGCCTTCCTCGCCAATATGAGCCATGAGCTGCGCACTCCGCTGAACGCCATCATCGGTTTTTCCGAAATGATGACCCTGGCGCAGTTCGGCCCGATCTCGGACCGCTACACGGAGTATGCGCAAGATATCCTCAGCAGTGGCCTGCATTTGCTGGAGTTGATCAACCAGATTCTCGATCTGTCCAAAATCGAAGCCGGGCGGATGGACTTGCAAGAAGCCGAGATTGCGCCGCGCGGCGTGCTGGAGGCGTGCGCCCGGCTGTTGCGCGAACGTGCCGAGAAAGCGGGTGTGCGCCTTGAGGTGGAGATCCCTGCAAGCCACGCCGGCCTGTGGGTCGACGATCTTAAATTCCGCCAGATCGTGCTCAATCTGCTGGCCAATGCGATCAAGTTCACCCCTGCGGGCGGGGTGGTCAGGATTGGCGCGGTGTTTGAGCCACGCGGTTTTCTGATCGAGGTGCGCGATACCGGCGTGGGGATGAAACCGGCCGATATTCCCGCGGCGCTCGAACCGTTCCGGCAGGTGGGCGACGATGCGGGGCTCAAGCAACAGGGCACGGGCCTTGGCCTGCCTTTGGCCAAGGCGCTGGCCGAACTGCATGGCGGCACCCTCAACCTCGAAAGCCGCCTGCGTCAGGGAACCACCGTGACGGTGCTGTTTCCGATCAGCCGGGTGATCTCGGCCCAGGCCAGCGCGCACGACGCCGCCTGACTCCATTATTTGTAGTGCCAGTATTTTATTTGTAGTGCCAGTATTTGTGGCGCCCGTCTGGCATTTTGCCGGGCCGCCGAGGGATCGGGAACCTGCCGCCTGCGTTAGGGACATATCGTGGCAGTCGATTTCTCAGCGGAGACGTAAATGGATACCCATGGCATCATCATTTGGCTCATCATCGGCGCTGTGGCCGGGTGGCTTGCGGGCATGCTTGTCAAAGGCGGCGGTTACGGAATCGTCGGCGACATCATCGTCGGGATTATCGGCGCCTTTATCGGTGGCTGGCTGGCGGGCGCGCTGGGTATCTCGGTGGGCGGCGGCATACTCGCCTCCATTGTGACCGCCACATTGGGCGCGGTCGTTCTTCTGTTCATTTTGCGCATGGTCAAACGGGCCTGAGCCGTAGCGTTGACGGATGGCCCCCTTGCACAGTCTGCGAGGGGGCTTTTCGTCAGCCTTGGGTCCTCAGCCCGTCCATCATGGCTTTGACCGTCGCTGCCAGCTCATCGACGGAAAAGGGTTTGTTGAGAATCTGCATTCCAGGTTCCAGGCCTGCATTGCCGATCACTGTGGCTTCGGCATAGCCGGTGATGAACAACACATGCAGCGTCGGGCGCGTGGCGCGCGCCAGATCGGCAAGCTGGCGCCCGTTCATGCCGCCGGGCAGGCCAACATCTGTAATCAGTAAATCCACCTGTGGTTCTGTTTGCAGGGCCTTGAGACCGCCTGCGCCATCATGCGCTTCGATCACATGGTATCCGGCATCTTCCAGAACATCGCAGATCAGCATACGGATGATGGGCTCGTCATCCACCACCAGCACGCTCTGCCCCTGGCCTGAATCGGTTTCCTGCAGAAGGGGATCGTGCGCTGTCTCGGCGGAGGGATCGCCGGTGAAGCGCGGCAGATAGATGTGCACGCTGGTGCCTTCGTTCACCTGCGAGGTGATGCGGATGCTGCCGCTGGATTGTTTGATGAAGCCATAAATCATCGACAGGCCAAGCCCGGTTCCCTTGCCCAGCGGTTTGGTGGTGAAGAACGGATCGAAGACGCGGCCAAGGGTTTGCGGTGTCATGCCGGACCCGGTATCGCTGACGCGCAGGCAGACATAATCTCCCGGCGCAAGGTCGATGCTGGCGGCGGCCTGCTCCTGCAATGTTTCATTGCTGGTCGCGATGGTGATCTGCCCGCCATCGGGCATCGCATCGCGCGCATTGATACAGAGGTTCAGCAGCACATTCTCAAGCTGGTTGGCATCGGCGACGGTCTGCCACAACGGCTCGTCGGAGGGTACGCACACGATAGCGGTGCCGACGGTGTGGGCCATCAGCTCGGACATGTTGGCCACCAGCAGGTCCATGCTGAGGGGCTTGGCCACCAGCGTCTGACGCCGTGAAAAGGCCAGCAGGCGCTGGGTCAGTGAGGCGGCGCGCTTGGCCGAGGCAATGGCCCCGCTCAAAAAGCGTTCGGTATCTTCCAGAAGCCCTTCGGCAAGGCGCTGTTGCACCCGTTCCAGCGGTCCGATGATGCCTTGCAGAAGATTGTTGAAGTCATGCGCGATGCCGCCGGTCAATTGGCCCACGGCTTCCATTTTCTGGCCCTGCCGCAAAGCGTCTTCAGCACGGCGGCGCTCGGTCAGATCCACCGCCTCCCAGACGATGGAAGCGATCTGGCCGGAAGGATCGCAGATGGGGCGCAAGGTGAGGTCGAGCCAGCGCCGCCCGGTTTGCGGCAGGTCGACTTCGACCTCGCGGCGTTGGGTTTGGCCCGCGGCCGCCTCCAGAAGCGCGCTACGGATCATCTCGGGCATGCCTGGCGTGCCGGTGAACCAGGGCAGCTGCCAGAGCGGCTGGCCCAGCGCTGCCTCGCGCGTAAGGTCGATGGCTTGCAGCGCCATCGCATTGACATCGATCAGCGTGCCGTCCGGCGTCAGCAGGCCCTGATGCTGATAGCTGGTCTCGAAGATGGAGCGCATTTGCGCAACGGATTTGTCCCCCGCATCGGTTGCATGTTTTTCGGCGGTGAAGTCGCGCCCATAGCCATAAATAACGTCGCCCTCGACCGAGCTGTGCCAGGAGATCCAGCGCAGGCTGCCATCCTTGTGGATGACGCGGGTGACAAAGTTGGTGAGGTTGCCGCCGGCGATGGCGGCCTTGAAGGTCTCTGCGACCAGCGCGGCATCTTCCGGCAGGATCACGCTGAAAATGCTTTTGCCGACCAGCTCTTCCGGCGTCCAGCCCAGAACATCTGCCCAGGCCGGGTTGGCCGCCTGAAAAACTGCATCCGGTCCGACCACGGCAATCAGGTCGCGGGCGTTTTTCCACACCCGGTCACGCTGGCGGGTGCGTTGCGCGACGCGCTGTTCCAACTGCGCATTGAGTTCGCGCAGCGAGGCTTCGGCATGTTGCAGCGCCATCAGGCTGTTCTGAAGGCGCTTTTCGGCCAATTGGGTTTCGGTGACATCGTTGACAAAGCCGACCAGGCGATTGGGCGAAGTCGCGGTCGCTTCAATGAGTGTGGCCGCGGACGAGAGCCAGCGAATTTCGCCATCGGGGCGGATGATGCGGAAGACGAGATTGCGATCTTCTTTACGGTCAACCATCCCGGACAGTTTGGCGATCCGCCCTTCGATCACGCGCTCCACATCGTCAGGGTGGATATGGGGTCTGAAATCTTCGACCGATCTCACCACATTGGCGGGGTCGCGCCCCATGATCTCGTACCAGCGCGGATCGCAGTAAAGGCTGTTCGTGTCGATATTATAGTCCCACACGCCGGTGCGCCCGATCGCGGTGGCCAGCGCCAGCCGCTCGAGAGTCAGCCGCTCCAACCTCAAACGTAATTCTTCTTCGGACGAAGGTGGTGTGGCGGGAAGCGCCCAATCCTGCGCGGCCAGGGCCGCGTCTGGCTGATCCCCCGCCCGCGGGGGCGCAGCCGCCTCATCCGACGACGACTGAACCATTCCAGTGGGCAGATCGCCCCGTTCACTCATGCCCACACCCTTTCGGCAACGAACGAGCCGGCCAACATCACTCCACTGCCATAAGCCGCTGATTCAAGGCGTAATCAACCTTTTCCTAAGTATAAATTTTTTCTATTCTGATCAATGGTTTGCGCAGGGCGTTCCCGAAAGGGGTGGCAGAGCCTGAGTTTCCACTTCCACCTGGCGTTTGAAAGGCTCGAACCGATCAAGGGTAACGGGCTTTTTCGAGATTCTGTGTGTCACAGAGTTCCCGAAGGTTCCGCTGTGGTTGCAAAACCTGCAAGCCCCTTATGTTTCATGGTGTGATTGATCGCGGCCGCCGGAAAATGGTTGTTCGCATCGTGTCGTGCTGGCGCGAAACGCGCTTAGGCTTTTGCGTTGACGCGTTATGGGGGCGAGCCGAGCGGCTTTCAACGTTGCGCCGGCCATACATGCGTAAACGTTTTCCTCTGGCCGGTGTGGATTCCAGATGACGTCGCTTTTGTTGATGAGATCCCCCACACGACAATCGGGAAAATCCAGAAAGCAGAATTGCGGGAAAGATTCCGCAGCTGACGACGCCGTGCTGGACCTGATGCCGGAGCACGCCGCCGCCGATTCACGGAGCTGTCTTCGTTTTAGGCTGATGCCGCAATAGCAGCGGCGAACGCGCGATAGGTGCGCAGCGGGCGCCCCAGGAGTTTGGTGAGGCGCGCGACATCGCCGGTCTCAGGGATCATCCCGTCGGTCAGAAAGCGTTCGCACATCAGGCGCATGTCAAAGGCCAGCCAGTTTGGCGAGAAGGCCCTGAGGGTCTGCTCGAACCTGCCAGTATCATCGCCGCCATAGGCGACCGGCCGCCCCAGCACCTCCGACCAGATGGCGGCGACAGCGGCGCCGGTCAGCGTGTCAGGGCCGACCAGATTGATCCGGTCGAGCGGCAGTGGATCGGCGGCGTCTTCGCGGCGGATCAATTCGATGGCCGCAATCTCGCCGATATCGCGCACATCGATCATGGCGAGCCCCTTGGCGCCAATCGGCATCGGATAAACGCCGTGGCCAAGCACCGCGTCCTTGATGGAGAGGTCATTGTTGATGAAATAAGCGGGACGCAGGATGGTGGCGTTCAGCCCCATCTGCTCGATCATCCGCTCTACGGCGAACTTGCCGGCGAAATGCGGCACGTTCACATAGACATCGCTGTGGATCACCGAGAGATAGACGATCCGTTTGATGCCGGCCTCGCGGGCGAGGTTGAGCGCGACGAGCGCTTGGGTGAATTCATCCGGCCCCACCGCGTTGAGCAGGAACAGGGTGGAGATTCCCGAAAACGCACCGCGCAGAGAATCGACATCGAGCAGATCGCCCTGGACGACGCGGACGCCCACCGGGAGGTTGGCTTTCGCAGGATCGCGGACGAGTGCGCGCACATTGGCGCCGCGCTTTACGAGATGTTCGACAACTTGGCGGCCGACGGTGCCGGTGGCGCCAGTAACAAGGATGGTCATGGGATCACTCCGGTTTAGGACAATCCTAAAATAGTGATCCACCCGCGCGCCGATAGGCGGTATATCTGAACCGGCTGTCTCGCTGGTGGAACGAATGGACTTGCTTGCGCTTGCTGATTTCAACCTCGTTGCCCGGCACGGCGGCATCGGACGCGCCGCACGCGCAGCCGGGCGCCCGAAAGCCACCCTCTCTCGCCGGGTCGCGGAACTGGAGAGCAGCCTCGGCTTGCGCTTGTTCGAACGCGGCGCGCGCACATTAAAGCTCACCGAGGAGGGGCGCACGCTCTACGAACGGACAGGGGCGTTGCTGACAGAACTCGACGAGACGGCCGCGGCCATCGCCTCGGGAGGGGATAGCCCGCGCGGCAGGCTGCGGATCAGCGCGCCAGTGCTCTTTTCCCAAATCGCGATGGGGACGTTGGCCGCGGGGTTCGCGCTGAAATATCCGCAGGTCCGACTTGAGGTGACGACAGAAGACCGGGCTGTCGACATGGTGGAGGAAGGCTATGACCTGGTGATCCGGGTCAATCCTGATCCGGATGAAAGCCTTGTGGGACGAATCTTTCTGCGCGACCGGCTGGTGGTTGTGGCGAGCCCGGGTTTGATCCGCCCGCCGGATCATTTGGCTGTTCCGGCAGTGGTGCGCGGGCCGCACGAACAGGCTGTGGTTTGGAAGGTGATCGTAGGGACCGGGCAAGCGCGTATCGCGATTGAGCCTGTCCTTCAGCTGTCCTCGCTCGTCACCGTTCGCGATGCGGTGCGGGCGGGCGTAGGCGCAGGGTGTTTGCCCATGTCACTGGTGAGTCACGATCTGGCGGCCGGAAGGCTGGTGCATTGGGGTGACATCGATGGACCAGATATCGCCTTGTGGACGCTCTATCCATCACGGCGGCTGCTGAGCACGCGCGTGTCCGCCTTCCTCGGCTATCTCGCAGAAGCTTTCCCCGCAGGAACCTCAGAGGAGTTGGCGGGCTATATGGGCAGCTGAGCGCACAGGTGAGCCGCACTAAGCCCGCATCAGGTCGAAGCTCTCTGCGCGCGCAAGAGCCCAGGAATATTTGTAGATGCCGTCATCGATGGTGTCTTCAACAAGACTGCCGGGTTCGAGGAATTGATGCAATTGCGAGAACAGCCTGATCTCCGTCTGACTGACGCGCCTCACCAGATGATGCGGCCCCAATTGCGAAGGATGGCGAACGCCTGCGGCAGCCAACAGTTCAGCGAGTGCCTTCAGGGTATTGCGGTGGAAATGATGCACGCGCTCGGATTTGTCGGAAACCACCAGTGCGCGTTGCCGCAAGGGATCCTGCGTTGCAACGCCGGTCGGGCAGCGATTGGTGTGGCAGCTGCGTGATTGTATGCAGCCTATTGCAAACATAAAGCCGCGGGCCGAATTGATCCAATCTGCGCCGATGGCCAGAAGGCTTGCGATATCGAATGCGCTAATCACCTTGCCGCTGGCGCCCAGGCGGATCTGGCTGCGCATATTCGCGCCGACAAGTGTGTTGTGGACGAACAACAGCCCTTCGCGCAGCGGCACGCCCAGATGGTCGGTGAATTCCACCGGGGCAGCGCCAGTTCCCCCTTCCGCTCCGTCGATCACGATGAAGTCTGGTGTAATGCCGGTCACACGCATCGCCTTGACGATGCTCATGAACTCCCACAAGTGGCCGAGACAGAATTTAAATCCGACGGGTTTGCCGCCTGACAGTTCGCGAAGCTGCGCGATGAAGTGCATCATTTCGATCGGGGTGGAAAAGGCGCTGTGGCTTGAAGGCGAAACACAATCCTGCCCCTCAGGCACGCCGCGGGTGAAGGCGATTTCGCGGCTGACCTTATGCGCTGGCAGAATGCCGCCATGCCCGGGCTTGGCACCCTGGCTCAGCTTGATCTCAATCATCTTGACGTGGGGATTTTTCGCCTGCCGCGCAAAGCTGTCCGGGTCGAAGGCGCCTGCCTGTGTCCGGCACCCGAAATAACCGCTGCCGATTTCCCAGATAAGATCGCCGCCATGTTCGAGATGGTAGGGACTGATGCTGCCTTCGCCGGTGTCATGCGCAAAATTTCCGATGTGCGCACCGCGGTTCAATGCCCGAATGGCGTTGGCGCTGAGCGAGCCGAAACTCATCGCAGAGATGTTCAACACCGAGGCTGAGTAAGGCTGTGTGCATTGGGGACCGCCGATTTCAATCCTGAAGTTTTCGGGCTTGCCGACAGGGGCGGGGCAAATGGAATGGCTGATGAATTCATAACCATCGGCATACACGTCCATGAGGGTGCCGAAAGGCCGGTCGCCATCCTCGTTCTTGGCGCGCGCATAGACGAGCGATCGCTGGCTGCGGGAGAACGGCAGTTTGTCATCGTCATTCTCAAGGAGATATTGGCGGATCTCCGGGCGAATACCTTCCACCAGATAGCGGATATGGCCGAGGATCGGGTAGTTGCGCAGGACGGCGTGCCGCGTCTGGCAAAGATCGTAAAGCCCGATCAGAGCCAGCACGATGGCGATCAGCGTGAACGGCCAAAGCCAGATCCAGAATGGCAGAAGAACAAGCAATCCAATCGCGAAAATGACGCTGCCCGTGAAAGCGGCATATCGATTGAACAATGAAATAGACACAACGTTTTACCTCGTAGACCCAGACCTTCCCCATTGAGCTTGTCTCAGCCGGAGTTGGATAGCCAATGTGTTGCCCGCGCTTCAGGCGGATGGGGGCTTCATCCACGATGCTGTCGTGGGCCGCTACAATAGCGACATGGTGGCGTCAGAGCCTTTGGGCAGACGCTCGCTGGAGTGGCGATTGCCAAGGCCGCCAGAGGGCTGAAAGTGGGGCCGAAGCGGGTTGGTGCCGCCAAAAAAAGCAGAATAATATCATATACTTAGATGATGTAATGGCGGAGCCGGAGGGATTCGAACCCTCGATACGGCTTTATACCGTATAACGGTTTAGCAAACCGCCGCCTTCAGCCTCTCGGCCACAGCTCCGCATATCATCAGGCATTGCCTCATGAGCGCCCGCCTTGTGGGGCATTTGTGTTCCGGCTGGCAAGCCCCTTTCGCCCGGGCGGTGACCCAATTCTTCGGTGATGAAGATCAGCCGACCGTCAGCCGGACGTATGAGGGCCGTTGGCTTTGCCTGTTCGAGGCAAGCGCAGGATCGGGGGCGGGGGCCTGCGGCATTGCGCGCAGCCCCGGGCCCCGATGCGTTGGCACAAAAAACAGGCTATCCATTTGCCCGAAACGCGATTTGCAGGTCATTGCGGGCATGCTGTTCAAGCTAGAGATTGAAGGGAGCACGCCATGAGCGCGCTTCGTATTATTGTTCCCGCCGTGCTGCTGGTGGTGGGCGTGATCGCGGGCTGGATTGGCCATGCCGAACTGACCATGCCCCCCGATGTGCCGACCGTTGCGGTTTATGATGATTGGCGCATCGGCTGCCCCAAGCCCTCCGACAAGGTGGGCTATTGTGCCTTGGCGCAGGATATTGTGGACACCAAGGCCGGCCGCGAAATCGGCCATCTGTCGCTGAACGACACCAAGGATGGTCGCCAGCTGACCATTGTGGTGCCCTATGACGTGTTGCTCCCCTCCGGCATCGGGATGGAGCTGGGCAAGGATAAGGTCCGGGTTTTTCCCTATAAAACCTGCGATGGCAGCGGCTGCGTCGCCCAGGTGAAGGTGGATGATGCCCTGCTCAAGGCCTTGCGCCCGCAGCGCGATGCCAAACTTCTGGTGGCCCAGCTCGATAATCGCGTGGCTGCCATTCCTTTCTCGCTGAAAGGCTTTGCCCGTGCCGAGGATGCGCGCATCGCATTTCAAGCCAAGAAATCCAGCTGGCTGGCGAGGATTATGCCATGAGCAAGACAATCCGTTTTCTTTTGGCCGCTGGCCTTGTTCTGGGGCTGACGCCCGCTTTCGCCCAAACCGCGCCGCCCAAGCCCGATATCACCAAGCAGTTCGGGGATTGGCTGGTACGCTGCTATCCCGTGTCCTCGCCATCGCCTTGCGACATGTATGAATTGCTGGCGCAGAAAGACACCGGCAACCGGGTGATGAGCATGTCGTTTGCTTATGCCCCCAAGCAGGATCGCTATGTGGTGCAGATCGCCGTGCCGCTGGGCGTGGCGCTCAAAACCGGTCTCACCATCAAGGCGGCAGACTATGTCTCGCCGGTGATGCAGTTCCGCCGCTGTGATCGCGGCGGGTGCTATGTCGAGGGCGTGACCGATTCGGCGCTTTTGAGCGCATTGGCCCAGCAATCGGGAGATGCCAAAGCCACCATCGCCTCCGATGATGGCCGCTCGCTGGATGTCAATTTCTCCCTTAAAGGGTTCGGCGAAGCGCGCAGCGCCATGGCCGAGCTTGCCAAGCAGCGCGCCACCGAGCCCAAGCCCGCCCCCGCAGACGAGCAGGGTAGCAAAGACTAAGCATTTCTCAGATGCAGATCCGGCACCCCGCGCGCAAGCGCGGGGTGTTTTGCGTTTGCGTTGCAACCAGCGGGGCGTTTTCGGTGCGACCGAAAATAATTTGCGCCAACCGCTATAAAACTTCCCGGCGAGCTTTGTCCTAATACATGAGACCCAAGGCTCGAGCCCTCGAAAGCCGAGGACAGGCGGGGATGGTCGATAAAGTGGACAGCAACAATGAAGGCGCCAGCAAGCGCACTTCGGGCGCGCGCGTGAGCACGGCCGAGGTGGATGCATGGTTTGCCCGAGAGGTGTTGCCGCTGGAGGCAATGCTGATGCAATTCCTGCAACAAAACTGGCGCAATGCCAGCGATGTGCCAGATCTGCGGCAGGACGTGTATGCCCGTGTCTATCAGGCGGCCTGCGACGGGCTGCCCGAGCGCCCCAAGCAATATGTCTTCGCCACCGCGCGCAATCTGCTGATCAACCGGGTGCGTCAGGGCCAGGTGGTGCCGATTGAGGCGGCCTCCGATCTCGAAGCCCTCGAAATCGCCGCCGATGCGCCCGGCCCCGAACAAACCGCCATCGCGCGCGATGAGTTGCGCCATCTGCAAGCAGCCCTCGATCGTCTGCCCCCGCGTGCCCGGCAGGTGATTTTGCTGCGCCGTGTCGAAGGGCTGTCGCGCGCCCAAATCGCCCAGCGCATGGGCATTACCGAAGGCACGGTGTCCCAGCATCTGGAACATGGCATCCGCGCGCTGGTCGAAATTCTGGGCGGCGATCCGCCCTCGGTGCGCCGCTCATGAGCGAAAAAACAAACAGCATCGAAGAAGAAGCCGCCCGCTGGATCAGGCGCAAAGAATTTGGCGACTGGAACGAAACCGCCATGCGCGCCTGTGAGGCCTGGCTCGATCAATCGCTTCTCCATCGCGTCGCCTATCTGCGGCTGGAAGAAGGTTGGAAGCGCACCGAAAGGCTGGCCGCCCTGCGCGAGCCGGAATTTCGCCGCAGCAGCCCGGCCCGCAGCCCCCGCCGCTGGAACGGCTTGCTCCGGGTGGCCGCGGCCGTAACCGTTGTCGCTGCCATGGCGCTGACCGCCCAGCCCTATATTTTCGGCGCGTCAGACGATGTTTATTCCACCCCGGTCGGTGGGCGCACCGTGCTCACTTTGTACGATGGATCGCATGTCGAGTTGAACACCGACACGGTGCTGCGCCTCGGCAAAAACCGGCGCAGCGCCACGCTGGTCAAAGGCGAAGCCTTTTTCGACATCAAACATGACAGCAAAAACCCGTTCGTCGTCATGGCATCGGGCCATCGCATCACCGATCTTGGCACACGGTTCAGCGTGCGCGGTGTCGCGCCCGGCCAGTTGGAAGTGGCGTTGATGGAAGGCAAGGCGCGGATCGAAAACACCGAAGACGGTGCGCGCCAACACACCGCCGTTCTGAAACCCGGCGATGTCGCGTTTGCCAGCGCGAGCGGGCTCAAAGTCACGCGCAAGCCGGTTGAAACCCTGGTCAACGCGGTGAGCTGGCGCAACGGCATGGTGGTCTTCCGCCATATGTCGCTGGCCGATGCGGCGGCAGAGTTCAACCGTTACACCCAGACAAAACTGGTGGTCGATCCGGCCATCGCGCATCTGGCCATCGACGGCACCTTTGCGACCGGCAATCCGGAAACCTTCGCCCGTATCTTGCGTGTTGCGCTTGGTCTCAAAATCGAGACCCGCGCGCAACAGATCATCATCACACGGTAAACGACATCAAGGGGGGACTATGCGAGAGACATTCCTGAAATCTGCACTGCTGGGCGCCGCAAGCGTTTTTTGCCTCAGCACTTTTGCCCATGCCGAAAAGTTCAACATTCCGGGCGGCGATCTCGTTTCCGCGCTGGAGGCCTATACCGCGCAAAGCGGTGTGCAGCTCGTCGTCTCGCATGATCTGGTCAAAAATATCCAGACCCGCGGCGTCAACGGCTCGCTGGCCTCCGGCGATGCCTTGAACAAAATTCTCACCGGTACCGGCCTTTCCGCCCATCACGAAGCAGGCGCCGTCGCCATTGTGCGCCAGCGCTCTTCTGCAAGCGATGTGATGCCGTTGCTCATGGCGCAAGCCGCCGCGCCCGCCCGCAGCGTCGAAACCGTGACGGTGACATCGTCCAAACTCGGCGGCGCGGATGTGCAATCCATCCCTATCGCCATCACTGCGCTGAGCCAGGAACAACTCACCGCGACCCAAACCAATGGTGGCCCGGACCTGATCAAACAGGTTCCGAACATGACCTTCACCAAAACCAATTTCAGCGGCTATTCCATTCAGCTGCGCGGCATCGGCACACAGGCCATTTCGGTGACAACCGATCCGGCGGTCGCGGTTGCGTTCAACGACATCCCGTTTATTCGCAACCATTTCTTCGAGCAGGAATTCTACGACGTCGCGCAAGTCGAAGTCTTGCGCGGCCCGCAAGGCACGCTCTATGGCCGCAACGCCACCGCCGGCGTGGTCAATCTCACAAGCGCCAAGCCGACCGACAATTTTGAGGCCATGGCATCTGCCGAACTCGGCAACTATCACCAGAAGCGTTTTGAAGGGATGATCAACATCCCCATCGTTGATGATTGGTTGA
>DATJDE010000272.1:0-15181 GCA_035497595.1 Rhizomicrobium sp.
ATATCGGCGAAGGCGGCGCCTGACAGGCCGGTGCCGCAGCCCAGATCTAGAATTTCGTGCGTGGTGAAATGCAGGCCGATGAGTTCGGCCAGGCCGCGCAGGATTTCGGGTGCTGCGTAGCCGAGCTGGCCGCGCATGCGCGTATCGTAATCGGCGGAGAACTGATCGAACAGGTGGCGGATATAGCCTGCATCGGAGCGTTGCTGATGGCCGATGGCTTGCGCCTGTTGGGCCAGGCGGGAATAGGCCGGGTGGGTTTTGAGGGGTTCGAGCGCTTCCAGCGCTTTGGCCGATTCGCCTGCTTCCAGCCAAGCTTGGGAGAGTTTGACGTACGCTTCCTCCAGCTTGGGGTCGAGGCGGATGGCGCGTTGAAATTCGGCAATCGCGACGGGGAGGTTTTGCAGCGCGAGGAGGGCTTCGCCGAGTGTGAGGGCGGCGGGGGCGAGGCCGGGATGAAGCTCATAGGCAGCTTTTGCGGCGTCGAGGGCGGCATCCAGTCTTTGCCCGGCGATCAGGGCGCGCACGCATAATTGGCGGGTGAGAAGACCCGCGCGGTTTTCGTTTATCAGTGTGCGGAGGAGTTCGGCGGCGTCATCCGGCAGGCCGTCATCCAGAAGGTCTTCGGCCTTGTCGAGGGGATTTCCCCCTCCCCCCTTGAGGAGAGAGGGAAACTTGTCTTCGGTGTTACGTGGCAAGTGTGGCCTTGCCGTTGTTGAGGACCACGACATCGCGCTCCTTCACCTTGCTGCGGAAGGACAGCGTAGCGCCATCGACCCAGATTTCGGTGACGATGGTTTCGCCAGGGAAGACCGGCGAGGAGAAGCGCGTATCGAAGCTGGTGATCTTGGTGGGATCGTAGTTGCAGACCGCGGTGATCACCGAACGGCAGGCGGTGCCATAGCTGCACAACCCATGCAGGATGGGGCGCGGGAAGCCTGCCATCTTGGCGAAGCTCGGATCGCGGTGGAGCGGATTGCGATCACCCGACAGCGCATAGAGAAATGCCTGATCTGCGCGGGTATCGGCTTCGTGCACCAGATCGGGGGCGCGGGTGGGCAAAGTGTGGGGTTCGGGCGCGCCGTCTTTCGGGCCACCGAAGCCGCCATCGCCGCGCGCGAAGATGGTGCTTTGCAAGGTGCAGAGTTTTGTGCCGGACGCCTTTTCGCGGATGGTGCGCTCGGTGATGACAATCGCGCCTTTGCCGGCGCCCTTGTCGAACACACCGGCGACGCGCTCATCCATCAGCACTTCTGCGGTATCGGGCAGCGGCTTGTGCAGCGTGAGGCGTTGTTCGCCATGCACCACCATCATGTAATTGATGCCCGCTTTGGCCAGCGTGTTGGTGGCGCCCCAGCCGATCACAGTGGCCATGGTGGGGACGGTTTTGAGGCCATTCTCATAGGTGAAGGGGAGTTCGTTCGTGTCCATGGGATCGCGCTGGAAGCCGACGCCCAGGGCGTAGAGCATGGTTTCGCGGTCGCCATAGCTGGCAGGAACGTCTTTCGACGTGGCTTGCATCAGTTCGTCGTAATTGATCGGCATTGAATCCTCCCGTGTCTGGCGGGAGTGAAACGAAAAGCAGGGCCAGGGGCAAGCGCTGCGGGCGGCGTCTGCGTCAAACCGCCTTTTTCTGCGGAATCGCGACGGCGGGGCCTTCGGTCCACAGCGAGGTCAGGGGAACGCCCTTTTGTTCGATCATCACGCTTGCGTGCTCATAGCCTTCGGCGATGGCGCGGTCGAAGGCGCGCCAGTCTCTGAGGCCGACATCTTTCAGCGGCGGCTCAAACAGGTAATCGGCCTGTTCGCGCACCAAGCGGCGCTGGGCTTCTGACCCCACGGTGCCCGACCGCATCAGGATCGAGATGATGGAGGGGGAACCGCGCATGCCTTCACGGATCAGGGACCAGAAGGGGCGTTCGCCATATTGGTCGTCCGCGGCCTTGAGGTCGAGTTCGCCCGTGACATCCGACGCGATGATGGGACCGGCGGCTTTTTCGGACATCACATCCACCGGCAGGTTGTTCATCACCCCGCCATCCACCAGCAGATGACCATGATAGGTGACGGGGGGCATGATGCCGGGGAGCGCGACGCTGGCCCGTAAGGCACGCCATAGCGGCCCGCCGCGATGGGTGTGGATGCGCCCGGAGGTGAGATCGGACGAGACGCAGAAAAACTGCCTGGGCAATTCTTCGATGCGGATGTCGCCAAAGCCGTTTTGCAACAGGCGCGTGACCTTGCGCCCGCGCACCAGCGCGATCAGGGGGAAGGTATAGTCGCTGAGCGGATTGGAGGTGACGAAAGCGGCGCGCAGACGCTCGGTCATTTCTTCCACCGACCATTCCATCGCCAGACCGGCAGCGACGATGGCGCCCATTGAGGCGCCGCCCATATGATCGATGGGCACGCCAGCTTCCTGCAATGCCTTGATGACGCCAATATGGGCGAAGCCGCGCGCGCCGCCGCCTGCGAGCACCAGACCGACGGCGCGCCCGGTGATGAAGCGGGCGACACGGGCGATATCGGCCGCTGAACCGGCGCGCACATGATGATGGGAATCAAACAGGCCACTGCGCAGTGCAAAATGTTCGGGCAGATCCTGGCTTTTGCCGTGCGGGTGGAGCAGCAGCAATTGCGGCAGGCCGGTGGCGCGCTCTTTGAACGCGGGCATGTCGAGCGGGCGCAAGGGTAGCGGACGATCCGAGCGGGCGAGCAGGAAGATGCGATCGGCCTGGCGCAGGCACAGATTGGTCCAGGCGCCTTCGGGTGCATTGCCGCAATAGAACACGATGTCGTGACCGGCTTCGAAATTGGCGAACCATTCGGCGGATTGATCGGCGGACCGGCTGTCGAGTACGGCGGCGCGGCTGCCCATCTCCACCAGCGCCGCGGCCAGACGCATGGCGATGGCTTCGTCCAACCCTGCCTGGAGCGGGATGATGGCGAAGGTTTTAGGCCGCATGGTGCGATCTATGCCGCTATTGGCGTTTTGCAGACGCTTCACCAGCACGCGCATCAGGTTGAGCATGACGCGGGGGAAGCGCGCGATCAGGCCATCGAAAGAATGGGGGCTGACGCGCAGCAACTCGGTATCGCGCAAGGCGACAAGCTGGGCGGAATGGGATTCGCCTGAGATGAGGGACATTTCGCCCACCGTCTCGCCTGCGGGGATATGGGCGACGAGTTTGCGCGCGCCGTGATCGTCTTCCACGAAAACGCCGAGCGAGCCGGTGACCACAAGAAATAATGCGCGCTGATTTTCCCCGTCACGCTGGAGCAACATGCCACCGGGAAGGCCGAACCAGTTGGCTTCACCCAGAAGGCGCTTGAGCCCGCCATCGCTGACATCGGACAGCAGCGGAAATTTGCGCAGCAGCGTGCGCAGGGATTCCGGGTAGACGGTTTCTTTTCCGACGCGGAAGGATGACAGAAAGGCCATATTTCATCGATTTGGTTTTGTGCGTTCTACCATGCCGTCCATCCGCCATCGACGGGAAGGGCCGCGCCAGTAATAAAACGCGATGCCGGGGAGGCGAGAAACTGTACCGGGCCTGCGATCTCATGGGCTTCGCCCAGCCGGTTGAGCATCGTTTTGGCCGCCAGACGGGCGGCAAAGGCAGGATCGGCGGATCGCACCTCCGGCCGGGGGAAGGGGCCGGGGACAAGCGCGTTGACGCGGATGCCCGATGGCCCCAGCTCGGCGGCGAGATGGCGGGTGAGCTGGATGAGGGCGGCTTTGGCCGGGCCGTAATGAAAGGGGCTGGCCTGTTCGGGATTGGCATAGATACGCGCATCGGGCGCGACCGCCGCATACATCGAGGCAATGTTGATGATGCTGGCATCGCCGCTTTGCGTAACGGCGCGCTGCAAAGCGGGCAAGGCGGCGCGGGCGATTTCGAAGCTGGCGGTGACACTAGAGCGATAGGTTTGGTCGAAATCTTCGGGCGTCAGCTGTTCGCGCGGTTTGGGCGTCATCGAGATGGCGTTGTTGACGATCACGTCGAGCACTGGGCGGGCGGCGAAGAAACTGCGCACGGCGGCGAAATCGGCGACATCGAAGGCGGCGCATTCGGCGCTGGCAAGATCTTTGGCGAGGGCTTGAAGCCGATCTGCATTGCGGCCATTCAAGATGAGATGGGCGCCTGCATCGGACAGCGCATGGGCGATGGCGCGGCCGAAATGGCCGGCAGCGCCGCTCAGGAAAACCTGGCGGCCATCGAGGCGGAATGACGGGTTCAACGTGGCCATTGGGCGGGGTCCAGCAAGCGGGCCGGAACACGCGGAATCATCTGTTCGATCAGGGTGCAGATGTCGGCGGAGAGCGGCGGTTTAATGGCAAGGCGCAGATTGGCATCAAGCTGGCTTCGCGTCTCCATGCCGATCACGGTGCCGTCTATCCAATCCTGCCCGCGCACATAAGCAAGGCAGAGATCGGCGGCGCTTTCGCGGCCCAGATCGCGCGCCCGCTGGGCGATGTGGGCGATCAGCGCGGCAGGATCGACGCCAGCGATACGCGGCCAGATTTTGGGATCGTCGCTGGCGAGCAGGCCTTGCAGGAAAATGCTGCGGGCATGGACGGTGACATCGCGGCGGGCGCGGATCGCCTCAATCGCACCGCCGTCGCGCCAGCGCCAATCCAGAAGATTGAAGGCAAGCTGGATATGCGCGACATCGGGCGAGGCCAGCACCGCTAACGCTTCTTCCGGGGATTGAAGGGAGACGCCGAGGCTTTTGATGGCGCCGTCGCGGCGCAGGTCGAGCAGGCGCGCCCAGACCGCGCCATCAAACGCGGTCATATGAGCGGCGCGGTGCAGCAGTACGCAATCGAGCGTAGCGCGCTGGAGGGCGGCGCGGGACTGCGCAATGCTGGCATCCACCGCGGCGGTGACGGCGTGCCGGGATGGGGAATCCGGCAGGTCGGTGAGCGGGCTTAGTTTGGTGATGGTGCGCACCGGGCGGGTGGTGGCAAGCGCCTCGCCCAGCCGGTCTTCACTGTCGCCATAGGCGCGGGCGGTATCGAAGGTGTTCACGCCCTGCTCCACAGCATGGCGGACCAGCGCGAGGGCGGCCGCGCGGCTGGGTTTGCCGGTGCTGTTGGCGGCGCCATAGGCAAGGCCGAGTTGAACCGATCCCAGAACGAGTTCGGCGGCACGCTGGTTGGGCATGAGGGCTCCCTTCGACCAGACAGAGTCGCCCTTTATGGTAAAGGGCTGGTTACTGGCCGTCATTGGCCCCTCAGCGTTGGCCAATCAGTTTCCAGATGCTGGCTGCGGTCATCACCGTCTGGCCCGCCACGCGATAGTCGCCGCGGATGAACAGCATGGCGCGGGTGCGGCGGGTGAGTTCGGGCAGGACCTCGATGAAGCCGCCAAGCGGCACCGGCGCCAGAAACTGGGCCTGCATATTGAGCGTGACGCAGAGCGCGCCTTCGCTGATGTCCATCGCCAATTGGCCGAGGGTGGCATCGGCAAACGTCATCAACATGCCGCCATGCATGACATCGCGGCGATTGACGTGCCGCGCGTCCACCTTCAGCCCATAGCGGCGGGCGGCGCCCTCGCCTGTTTCATAGATCGGGCCGAGATGGATCTCGAACGGGTCCGCCAAATGGGTCTTGCGGAAATCAGGAGGGATCATGCGATCTTCCATACGCCGGAGGCGACCAGCAGGATTTTGCCCTCGGACACGATGTCCGCCGACAGAAAGACGATGCTGCGGGTGCGCCGGGTCACCCGGACCCGCGCCTCGATCAGGTCCCCCAGTTTTCCGGGGCTGACGAAATCGCAGGACAAGGAAACCGTGCTGGAATTGGCGGCCGTGGTCCCCGCACGCGCTGTCCGGCTCATTGCGATATCGGCCAGGCTCATCAACATGCCGCCATGGACGGTGCCGGCCCCGTTCATGTGTAAGGCTTCCGCGCGGAAGCAGAATCGGTGCAGTCCAGCGTCTTCCGGCAGGCTATAGAGGGGGCCAACATAGGCATTGAAGCCGACCAGGGGGACTATTTCGGCCCCTTCGGGCAATGCAGGTGCAGTCATCTGAAGGCCTGTGGCTGGCGGTCAGGGCCTCGATAGGCGGTTTTGGCCGGAGCGGCAATTATCCCCGTTGGAAACAGGGTGCTGCCACACTAAAGTTGCAATTCAATTCAAGATTAAATGCCCGGCCCCCAATGACTCCCGGCCTTTTTGTTTGATAGATCAAAAACACGAGGAACGCCTAATGAACAAGCAGATCGTCCGTGCTGCATTCGCCGCCGTCCTTCTGAGCAGCACGGCGAGTGTTGCTCTGGTCAGCGTCCCAGCCGCCGCAGCCGAAAAAGATAAGAAGCCGCCGGAGAAATCGATCAGCAAGTCGCTCATCAAGCCGATGGTCGCGGTGCAGAAAGCCGTTCAGGCCAACGACTGGCAGGCCGCCATGGCCAGCCTGAAAGAAGCGCAGGCCACCCCGGGCCGGACCCCGTTCGACGATTACAAGATCGCCCAGTTCATGGCCTTTGCCGCGGTGAACCTGAAGGATTATCCGGCGGCGATCGTCGCTTATGAGGCGATGGCGGCCTCGCCTGAAGAAGATCCGGCGGAAAAGGCCTCCACCCGGCACAACCTGATCCTGCTCAATTATGACGCCAAGGATTATGCCAAGACGCTGAAATATGGCGAGGAGCTGGCGGCGATGGGGCCTGTGGACCTCAAAGTCACCACCACGATGGCGCAGGCTTATTACTTCTCCAACAATTACCCCAAGGCTGAAGAATGGTCGCGCAAGGCCGTGGATTCGGCGATTGCCGCCAAAACGCCGCCAGACCAGGGTGCTTTGAGCGTGTTGCTGTCGGCCCAGGCCAAGCAGGGCAAGCAGGCCGGTGCCGCGCAGACACTGGAACTGATCGCCACCAATTACGGCAAGCCCAAGGATTGGAGCCAGCTGATCGACCTCGCGCTCGGCACGCCGGGTATCCAGAATGCGGATGGTATCGATCTGTATCGCCTGAGCGATTTCGCGGGCGCGATGAAGGATGCCGATGACTATGCGCTGATGGCGACCATTGCCTTGCAGCTCGGCTTCCCCGGTGAGGCAAAGACCATTCTCGACCAGGGTGTACGGGAAGGACGCATCACCACGACGGGCAAGGCCGCCAGCCAGTATAAATCTGCCAGCGCTGGCGCTGCGTCGGACGACAAGACCCTGCCGACCTTTGCCAAGGATGCCGCGGCCCGCAAGACCGGCGATTATGACGAAAAGCTGGCCGAGACCTATTACGGCTACAAGCGCTATGCCGATGCCGAATCTGCAGCGCGCCGCGCCCTCTCCAAGCCGGGCGGCAAAGACCCCATGCAGGCCAAGATGGTACTGGGCATGTCGCTTGCCCGTCTCGGCAAGTTCGATGAGGCCATCACGGTGTTCAATGAAGTTGAGCAGGCCCCTGGCCGGGCAGCCCGCGTGAAGGCGGCGCATCTGTGGGCCTCGTACTGCAAATCGAAGGTGGTGCATGCCGCCGAAGCGGCACCGGCAGCGCCCGCAGCCCAGCCGGAACCAGCTCCGGCACAACAGTAAATAGAGCGTCGTTACGCCCCCTTCCCCAACGGAAGGGGGCGTACTCTTTTTCGGGACGGCAACAGGAGGGGGCTTCCAATGCAGATGCTTTTAGGCTTTTCGCCGTTCATCATTTTCGCCATCGTCAGCAATGTCTCGATCAGCCTGGCGTGCTGGCTGGCCTTTGCCGCTGGCTTTGCGGTGGGGATTCGCACCTTCCTGCAAAAGCGCGAAATTCGCCTTCTCGATGCCGGGAGCATTGTGCTGTTTGGCGGGCTGGCCGTGATCTCGAGCGTTCTGGCGCTGGAGCCGAGCCTTGTGCGGCTGGTCATCAATGGCGGGCTGATGCTGATCGTGCTGGCCTCACTGGCCATGAAAAAGCCCTTCACCCTGCCCTATGCCAAGGAAACGACGCCGCCGCCGATTTGGGACCTGCCGATTTTTCTGCAGGTGAACACCACGATCAGCGCCGCCTGGGGCGCGGCCTTCGGGGTGATGACCGCCGCCGATCTGGCTGCTTTTCTGGGATTTTTATCTCTTCCGCTGGATATCGCCATCGGCCTTTTGGCCTTGATTGCCGCGATTGTTTTTTCCGTTCGCTATCCGGGGATCGTGCGCAAGAGATTTGGCCTGCCGGGCTGACGCCGTCTGGTTAACGAAACGTCCATATTCCGCACCAGGGGGGAGCCGAGCCTGGACTGCGGAAATGTCGCTGTACTCTGGCTCTTTTCGCGCGCCCCTTTGCCGGGCTAGGGTCGCGCACCATTTTGGCCGGGCATATTGGAGGAATTATCATGAAAGAAGCCGTCATCGTTTCGACCGCGCGCACCGGACTTGCAAAGTCCGTCCGCGGTGGATTCAACATGACGCACGGTGCGGCGATGGGCGGTCATGCGATCAAGCACGCCATCGAACGCGCGGGCATTGAATCCAGTGAGGTCGAAGACGTGTTCATGGGTTGCGCCCAGCCCGAAGGCGCGACCGGCATGAACGTGGCGCGCAATGCAGCGGTGTGGGCTGGTTGCCCTGTCACCACGGCAGGCACGACCATCAACCGTTTCTGTTCCTCTGGCCTTCAGGCCATTGCCATGGCGGCGCAGCAGATCATGACCGAACAGACGCCGGTGGCGATTGGCTCGGGTGTCGAATCCATCTCGCTGGTGCAGATGGGCGGCATGAACATGAAGAACATCACCGAAGAACATCTGATGCAGGTGAAGCCTGCGCTGTGGATGGCGATGATCGAAACCGCGGAGATCGTTTCGGAACGTTATGGTGTTCCGCGCGATCGTCAGGATGCCTATGCGCTCGAAAGCCAGCGCCGCACCGCGGCTGCCCAGCAGGCGAACCGGTTCAAGGACGAGATCGTTCCGATGCCGACCAAAATGAAGAAGGTCGACAAGGCGACGGGCACGGAAACCATTGTCGATTACGTGGTGGACAAGGACGAGTGCAATCGCCCCGACACGACGCTGGAAGGGCTGCAGAGCCTGAAGCCGGTGTTCCGCGGCGGCATGCAGGTCACCGAAGGCAAGTACATCACCGCTGGCAATGCTTCGCAGTTTTCGGACGGCGCCTCTGCTGCCGTGCTGATGGATGCGAAACTTGCCGAGAAGCGCGGGATCAATCCACTCGGGATCTTCCGCGGCTTTGCCGTGGCCGGGATTGAGCCCGATGAGATGGGTGTTGGCCCGGTCTATGCCGTGCCGCGTCTTCTGGAACGCCATGGTCTGAAGGTTGATGACATCGACCTGTGGGAGTTGAACGAAGCGTTTGCCTGTCAGGTTCTGTATTCCGCCGACAAGCTTGGCATTCCGCATGAGAAGCTGAACGTCAATGGCGGCGCGATTTCGATTGGCCATCCGTATGGCATGTCGGGCGCGCGCATGACGGGGCATCTGTTGCTCGAAGGCCGTCGTCGCAAGGCCAAGTACGGCGTCGTGACGATGTGCATTGGCGGCGGCATGGGCGCGGCCGGTCTCTTCGAGATCCTGCAGTAGGGCCTCGCCACTGTTGAGGAAACACATGAAGGCGCATTCTCCCTTCCAAACGAGGCGGGGGATGCGCCTTTTTGTTGTGCTACCGCTGCTCGCGCTCTGCGTGACAGCGTGCAGTACGCAGCCGAGGCCACACAGCCAGATGACGGCCACGGCGCCCGTTGTCGATCCGGTTTCACAGATGCGGCCGCTTGAGACCCGGGTGTTCGCCCTGGTGGCCGATGAGCGCAAGCGGCTGGACCCTGCCGCCAAAACCTTGCTGCTCGACCCCATGCTGATGGATGTGGCGCGCAAGCGCAGTATCGACATGGCAGCCAAGGGCTATTTCGAGGATCGTGCCCCGGACGGCACCACCTCCGCCTCGATGGTGATGGAGGAGGATGCCCGCTTTCAGGGGCTGCTCGGCGTGAACATGGCGGCTCAGCATTACACCAAGCAATCCGGTGTGGATGTGGAGAGCTTTGCCAAGCGCTTTCTGGAGACCTGGCTGGGCAGCCAGAGCCATCGCCAGAACCTTGCCTTCCCCGATTATAACCGCACCGGTGTCGGCTGCGCGATCAATGGCGATACGGTGTATGTGACCCAACTGTTCGCCACCGATCTTGGGCTGCCGCCGCCGAAGGAAGATGTTAAAAAGGATACGGTGGCCGCTATGCCGAGCCCGCAGGCCGCCAAATCGGCCATGCAAATGCGCAAACCGGCCTTGCGGACCCTTGCCGAGTGGCCCGAAAACTGACCTTTGGGAGACACGCCATGGCGGATGCCCGGCTTTCCAATTCCAAGATCGCGACCTATCGCGAATTCTGGCCGCATTATCTGCGCGAGCATGGCAAGCCCGCCACGCGGCGGATTCATTTTTTGGGCACGGGGTTGGCGGTGGCTGGCCTTGTCGGCTGGGCGACGACCGGCAATGGCTGGTTTGCGGCTGTGGCGCTGGTGGGGGGCTATGCGCCGGCCTGGATTGGGCATTTTTTCATTGAAAAGAACCGGCCCGCGACCTTTACCTATCCGCTCTGGTCGCTGATTTCGGATTTTCGCATGGCCGGGCTCTGGGTTGTGGGCCTTTTGGGGCCTGAACTGGAGCGTGCGGGGGTGCCGCCGGGCCGCGCCCCGCGATAACCACATATTAACGTCGTTCGTTAATCATAGGACGGTCGACGGTTGCGGGGTTGCCCACAGCCCATCGACGTTGTGTGGATTCTTTACACAACATCTCGGCGTCGATACCTTGCGTTACTGCAAATTATTTGAGCGCTGTGAGTCGGATGCGGACGGACCTTCCGTGGAATCTCGCCGGAATACCTCCAGAAGCGCGCGAAGCGGCCCGGGCCGCGGCGAGGCGAGAGGGCCTGTCGGTCGGCGAATGGCTCACACGTCAGATCATGCACACGCTCGGACAGGCCGCGATACCTTCCGATCCGGTGGCCCCTTTACGGCCGGACGCGATACAGCGACCCCATGAGGAACCCGGCGTGACATCCACTTTCCGCGAATCCCAGGAGATGCTGGCGCGCGTGAACCGCAGCGAATCCGAAACAGAAAACGCGGCGCGCAGAATCGAAGACCATTTGCGCTCGCTCGCGCGGCGGCTGGATTCCTCTGAACAATCCAAGACCGGCAGCAGCCGG
The DNA here is from genome assembly GCA_035497595.1 of Rhizomicrobium sp. GTDB lineage: Bacteria > Pseudomonadota > Alphaproteobacteria > Micropepsales > Micropepsaceae > Rhizomicrobium. Next base: position 11,153 of record DATJDE010000272.1, read on the forward strand.
GTGCTGAACGACGCCGCCAATGAGGCAAACCAGCAACCGCAGGACAATTCCCAGATTTTTGGCACGTTAGGCACGCATGTCATTTCGCTCGGCGAGCGGCTGGACCGGCTGGAAGAACGCGCAAGCGCCAATACCGTTGGCGGCGCTTCGGTGCGCGGATTGCAGGATGGCCTGACCCGTATGGCAGACCAGATGGCCGATACGGCCAAACAATCTGCCTCGCAGATTTCGGTGCTGGCGACCGCGATGGAAGCGGTCGTCACCAAAATGAGCGAAGCCCACGAACAGGCGGCATCAGGAGTGTCGGCGCTGGGTTCGCGCATCGGACATATCGATGAGCGGATCGGCGCGCTGGAAACCACGCTGCATGTGAAGGACGAGGCGACCGAACGGGCGCTGCAACGGCTGGAGCAGCGCAGCAGCCATTATGACGAAATCGTCGAGCAACTGCTCGCAGGTGTCGAAGAACGGCACGCGGCCATTCGCGACGAGTTCAAACACAGTTTGCAGGCGCTCGACAGCCGCTATGGCATGCGCCGTCAAGAGCTGGAACAGGCCATTGCGACGACAAAAGACGCGCAAGCGCAGGCCCATAACGAGGTGCATGCCCGCATTGGGCGACTGGAAGACCATTTTGCGGCGGACCGGGACGACGCGAGCAAAAACGGCATCACTGCCGAGCAATTGCAGCGTCTGGAGGAGACCATCGAACGGTTGGCCGCGCGCGTGGACGCGCATGAAGAACAGGCCGTCAGCACATTGGCGCGCCTGGACGACGCCGCCGCACGCCCCGAGCAGGCTGACGCCCATGAGGTTGGAAGCCGGGTGTATGGCATTGAGCAATCCCTTCAGGATTTGATGGACCGGCTGGAAGAGGCCGAGCGCCGTTCAACGGCGAGCACAGCCAATCTTGACGAACAGCTCCGCGCGTTGGGAGGCCGGATCGAAGGCTTCGACCGCGATACGCGCGAGGCAATTTCCGAATTGCATCTGTCACTGCATCACACGGCGGGACGCTTGGAGCTGATCGAGAACAGCCCGCCCGCCCCTGCTGTAACGGCGCAAGCCGAGGAGACGCTGTTTGCCGAACACCTGGCAGATGACGCGCCTGCCCAACCGGTAACGGTTGAAGCGATCGCGGATGATTACGCCGATGATCTGATCGAGGTGTCGGCGGACGACGATGCCGGGACACAAAACACGCTGCATGATGATGCGCCGGCCGGCGATGATGTTGTGACGCCCGCCTTTCCCGACAGCGCGATCCATCGTGCGTTTGGCCAGCGCCCTGCCGGGGACTTTGTTTCCGTCACCGCGCAGGATGAAGACCTGTTCCGCGACGAACGCCCGCTGGCGGCGGATGGGTTTGCCGCGCACGCAGCGCAGAACGATTTTTTGGGTGCGCGCCGTTCGGCGATGGCGGCATCTGCAGCCGTGGATGCAGAGCCCATGGCGACGACCCTGGGCGGCTTTACCTGGGGCGCACGGCGCGAGGTGCAGCCGGTGCAGGAAGAACAGCCGCGTTCGCGCGTGCTGGTAATTGGCGGCGTGGCGCTGGTGGCCATTCTGGCGATTGGCGCAGGTGTGATGCTGAGCCAGCAGATGGGCAGCCATGAGCGTGTGGCCACGGCCCCTGCCGCTCACCCCGCCTCTGTGGCAGCCGTTGCAAGCCGCGCCACAAAGCCTGCGCCCGCGCCAAAGCTTCCGGCAGCGGACGCAAAGCCGGCGACACCGGAGAAATTGGCCGCGCAGGCACCTGCTGCGCCCTTGCCCAAAGTCATGGCGACAGGTGACCGGCTGACCACGTTGGCCAATGGCGGCAACGTCAAGGCGCAATTGCTGGTCGGGCTGAAATTCCTGGATGGTGACGGCGTTAAGACCAATGAAGCCGAAGCCTCAAAATGGCTGCAACGGGCGGCCGATCAAGGCGAGGCGATTGCGCAATATCGTTTGGGCACGCTGTATGAACGCGGCCACGGCGTGGCGACCAACGCGGCCAAGGCCGTTCAGCTCTATTCGGCGGCGGCCCATCAGGGCAATCGCAAGGCGATGCACAATCTCGCCGTGGCCTATGCCGAGGGCGCGGGCACGCAGAAGAATTATGCAGAGGCGGCGCGCTGGTTTGGCCGTGCCGCAGCGCTGGGCCTTGCGGATTCCCAGTTCAATCTGGCCGTGCTCTATGAGCGCGGGCTGGGTGTGCCGCAGAGCCTTTCTCAAGCCTATAAATGGTATGCCGTGGCGGCCACACAGGGCGACACGGAATCAAAAGCGCGGATCGTGGCGCTGAGTTCGCAGCTCTCCCCTGCCGATCTGGATGTGGCCCAGCGGGCTGCCATCAGCTTCAAGCCGGAGCCGCTCAATCGCGCCGCCAATGTGACGCCGGAAACGCCGGGGCGGGGCTAGCCGTTTCACGCTGGGGCCGGTGGCGATTCTGCATCGCCAACGATGATGTGCCGGATATCCACAGGTCGGCGATTTATTTCGGTCATTCGGGTGGCCCGCCCGGGGCGCCCATGACATGGTTGTTCTAGCAAAACCCGGGTTTACTTTCTTATCCGATGGAAATTTATCTGCCCATCGCCGAGATGTCGGTTCACTGGCTGATTCTGATCGGCATGGGCGGAGCGGTGGGCTTTCTGTCCGGGATGTTTGGGGTGGGTGGCGGCTTTCTGCTGACACCGCTTTTGATCTTTTACGGCATTCCGCCCGGCGTGGCGGTGGCGACGACCGCGAGCCATGTGACGGCCTCTTCGGTGTCTGGCGCGCTGACCTATTTGAGCAATGGGGCGATTGATCTGAAACTTGCCACCGTGATGACGGTGAGCGGCATTGTGGGCACCGGGGCTGGTGTCTGGCTGTTTGGCGTTTTGAGCGCGGCGGGACAGATCGAGCTGATCATTTCGGCCTCTTATGTGATCCTTCTGGGGACCATCGGGGCTTTGATGCTCCGCGAGTCGATGGAGACGCTGGCGGCGGCACGGGCCGGACAGCGCGCCCCTTCGGCGCGGGCGCAGCATCACAGCTGGATGCATGGGCTGCCGTTCAAAATGCGGTTTCGCGATTCACGGTTGTATATCAGCGTGATCCCGCCGGTGGCGATTGGCTTTTCGGTGGGGGTTCTGTCGTCTGTGATGGGTGTGGGCGGCGGCTTTGTTCTGGTGCCCGCGATGATCTATCTGCTGCGGGTGCCCGCGAAAATCGTGATGGGCACATCGCTGTTGCAGATTGTGTTTGTCACCGCATCGAGCACCATTTTGCATGCGGTGAGCGACTTCACGGTCGACATGATGCTGGCGGTGATTTTGATCGCTGGCGGGGTGATTGGGGCGCAATATGGGGTGCGGATGGCTGCCCGCCTGCGCGGCGAGCAGCTTCGCTTTCTTTTGGCATTGCTGGTTCTGGCGGTGGCAGTGCGGCTGCTCTATGGCTTGCTGGTTACCCCTACCGATCCGTTTTCTGTGACGGTGAACGGGCTATGAGGATTTTTCTGGCCGCGCTGTTTGTGGTGATGGGCGCATGTGAGGCGCGGGCCGACGATCTGGTGGCCGGGATTTCGCAGGACATCATTCAGATTACCTCGAACTATAGCGGCACCGATATTGTGGCGTTCGGCGCCATTGAACACATGAACGTGATGACGGCGGCAGGGCCGCTGGATGTTGTTGTGGTGGTGCGCGGGCCGGATGCCGAGATGACGGTGCGCAAGAAAGAGCGCGTTGCGGGAATCTGGATCAATAATCACGGCGTCGTGATGCGGGGAATCTCTGGCTATTATTATGTGGCGAGCACAAGGCCGCTTTCGCTGATTGCGCCGCAAGATACGCTCAAGCGTTATGGGCTTGGGCTGGATGAGGTGAGCCCGCTAGGCACAACGGCGCGCACCCCCGAAATTGCCGAGCCCTATCGCAAGGCGCTGGTGCGGCACAAATTGATTGAGGGGCTGTATAACGAGAATACCGGGGGCGTGGAATTTTTGAGCCCGACGTTGTTTCGCGCGCGGGTACCGGTTCCGGCAGCGGTGCCGCGCGG
>DATJDE010000273.1:0-1630 GCA_035497595.1 Rhizomicrobium sp.
GCCAGCTTGTCGCGCGTATCTGGCGATTCCAGCATATTGGCGAGGTTGAAGCGTTCCAGCGTCTCTTTCATGAAACCGACCGGCTCGGTACGCAGGCTCGCGCGCTTTTGCAGCGAGGCATGGTGGCGAACCCGCAGTTCCTCGCGCCGTTCGGACACCGTTTTCAGGCGCTTGGTGAGGGTGTTGCGCTCCATCAGCGGCACGCCGAGGGTGGCGATAGTGGCGAACACCACGATAGCGGCAAGCGCAGTCGCCACAAAATCGGGATCGAACAGGACTTCGAGGAAGCCGACATTCAGCATGGATGTTGGCCCTTCAATGTTTGAAGCTGATCATTTTTTTCATCACCGCGATGCCGATGGACATCCAGATCGCGCAACCGAGCAACATCAAATTGCCCATGCGCTCGGTGAACAGGAGCTTGATGTAATCGGGTGTGGTGAGAAAAACGAGCCCGCCCACCACCACCGGCAGCGAGCCGATGATGCCGGCAGACGCTTTGGCTTCGGAAGACATCGCCTTGATCTTGCCTTCGAGGCGTTTGCGATCACGCAGCACGGCCGCGAGGTTGGACAGGGCTTCCGACAGATTGCCGCCCGATTTGAGCTGGATCGACATCACGATGGCGAAGAAGCTGACTTCGGGTGTAGGCGTATTGTCATACATGCGCTTGAGGCCCTGATCGAGCGTGACGCCGACCTTGAGCCCTTCGATCAGCAGGCGAAATTCGCTGCCCACCGGCTCAGGCGATTCTTTGGCCACGATCTTGAGCGCTTCGTTGACCGGCAGGCCCGAGCGCACCGAGCGCACGATGACATCGATGGCGGTGGCGAATTCCTGGGTGAATTTTTTCTGGCGGCGCGCGGTCAGGAAGGACACCACCCAGCGCGGCAAGCCGAGCCCGGCAGTAAAGGCGATGCCGATATTGGCATACCACGGGTAGCCCAGCATAAAGGCCAGCAATAACACGCCGATTGCGGCGCCCGCGCTGAGCATCCAGTAGGTACGCGGCTCAATGGTAAGGCCCGCGCGTGTCAAGCGGCGGCGCAAGGTCGGCCGTTCTTTATTCTGTTCCTGCTTCTTGTCGATTTCTTTCAGCAGCGCAGTAACGTTTTTGCGGCGCTGACCCGGAGCCTCCTTAGCAAGGCCACGTAACACCCCGCCACGAACCGGCTCATCGCTCCCCGCGACAGCAGCAACCCGTTTTTGCGTCTGCCCGTTCATGCCGCCGGAAAAAGCCCAGCCGACACCGCCTACGGCGCCGAAAATCAGCATCGCCGTCAGACCATAGAGAAGAATGTCGGACATCGCGGCCTCGCTTTAGACCTGGCAGGCGTCGAGCGCCTCGGCCAGTTCGCGTTCCAGACCGAAATAGCGCGAGCGTTCCCAGAAGGACGGGCGCACGATGCCGGTGCCGATATGGCGGCCACGCAACTTGCCGGTTTCGTCTTCGCCAATGATCTCATAGGTCAGAAGATCCTGGGTGATGACGACATCGCCTTCGGTGCCGATCACTTCGGTGACTTTGGTGATGCGGCGCGAGCCATCGCGCAGACGTTCGGCCTGCACGATCACATCGATCGAGCCGACGATCATTTCGCGGATGGTCTTGGTGGGCAGCTGGAAGCCA
>DATJDE010000274.1:0-15650 GCA_035497595.1 Rhizomicrobium sp.
GGCGCTGGATGAGCAGACGCGGGCGGCGCTGAATGATGATTTGATCGGGCTGTGGCATGCGCGCGGGCTGACGGTGGTGTTTGTTACCCATTCGGTTTTGGAGAGCGCTTATCTTTCGACCCGTGTGGTGGTGATGAGCCCGCGGCCCGGGCGGGTGCGCGCGGATATTGCGCTGGAGGCACCGGTGGCCGATGCGCAGCGGCGCTTTACGCCGGAGTTTGGGGCGCGCGCGCGGGCGATTTCGGATGCGTTGCAGGCGGGGATGGTGCCATGAGGCGCGCGCTTTCCATTGCCGTGCCGCTGCTGGTGGGGCTGTGTGCATTGCTGTTGTGGGAAGGTTTGGTGCGGGCGCTGGGTGTGTCGCCCATTGTGTTGCAGGCGCCGAGCGCGATCTGGGGTGCGTTTCTGGCGCAGTTCGGGCTGCTGATGGGCGCGTTGTGGATGACCTTGCGCATTTCGATTGCCGCGTTTGTTCTGGCAGTGGCGGGTGGGGTGACGCTCGCGGTGCTGTTCAGCCAGAGCCGCATCGTTGAGACGGCGCTTTATCCCTATGCGGTGATTTTGCAGGTGACGCCGATTGTGGCGATTGCGCCGATTGTGACGATCTGGATCGGCTATGACCGGATTGATCTGGTGCTGCTGATTTTGGCGGTGATTGTGGCGTTTTTTCCGGTGCTGGCCAGCACGACTCTGGGGTTGCGATCCGCCGATCACAATTTGCGCGATCTGTTCCGGCTCTATGGCGCGAGCCGCTGGCAGATTTTGTGGAAGCTGCAATTGCCCACCGCCCTGCCCCATCTTTTGAGCGCGATGAAGGTTTCGGGCGGGCTGGCGCTGATTGGCGTGGTGGTGGCGGAATTTGCCGCCGGATCGGGCACGGCGACCGGGCTTGCCTGGACGATTACGCTGGCGACGCGGGAGTTGCACATTGCCACCGCGTTTGCGGCGCTGGTGTTGTTGTCGCTGCTGGGGATTGTGATTTTCTTTGCGCTGGCGGGGCTGGAATGGACGCTGCTGCGGCGCTGGCATGAGAGTGTGGTGCGGCGGGAGTGAATATTTACCGCCCTTGGCCACACTCCACTGTCATGGCCCGCCAAGTGCGGGTCACCCGGCTGATACCTTTCCGCCCCCCCAACAAGCGCGAAGAATTCTTTCTCATACTCGACCATCCAGCCAACGCCACCTGGGTGGCCCGCACTTGGCGGGCCATGACAGTGATAGTGAGGCATGATATGGAAATAACACTTACTTATTTGTATAAAATATAAAAATACAGTTCTTCGCTGTGTGATCTCTTGATTTTGCGGTGCGAAAGTGTGACGTAACGGGCCATGGCTGCTCCTTCTTCACAGATGATCACCGCGAACCGCCTGATCGACGGCGAGGTTTTGTATTGGCGTGCCGGGACGTGGGTGTCGGCCCTGGTGGATGGGGAGGTGTTTGACGACCCTGCCGCCGCCAAAGCAGCGCTCGACGCTGCGCAGAGTTTTGTCCGCGATAATGTCGTGGTGGGGCTTTATGCTTTTGATGTGCGGCGCACCGCCGATGGCATTGAGCCGGTGAAAGAGCGCGAGATCATTCGCAGCTCCGGGCCGAGCAACCGCACCGATACGGGCAAACAGGCAGGCATGGGTCCGCTGGAGCCCCGGGACGTTCAGCCGATCACTTTATAGGCGCCAACCATGTACAGATATGACGAATTCGATGCGAAAATGGTGCGCGAGCGCGCCGAGCAGTTCCGCTATCAGGTGGAGCGCCGCATCAAGGGCGAACTGACCGAAGACGAATTCAAACCGCTGCGGTTGAAGAACGGGCTTTATCTCCAGCTGCACTCTTACATGCTGCGCATTGCCGTGCCCTATGGCACGCTGGCGGCGCGGCAGATGCGCCAGTTGGCGTTCATCGCGCGGCGTTATGACCGCGGCTATGGCCATTTCACCACCCGCACCAACATGCAGCTGCATTGGCCGCGGCTGAAGGATGTGCCCGATATTCTGCATCATCTGGCCGATGTGGAGATGCATTGCATCCAGACATCCGGCAATTGCGTGCGCAATGTCACCGCCGACCAGTTTGCCGGTGCGGCAGCCGATGAGTTGGAAGATCCGCGCCCGATCTGCGAGATTTTTCGCCAATGGTCGAGCTTTCACCCGGAATTCAATTACCTGCCGCGCAAGTTCAAGATCGCGGTCTCGGCGACGCCGCATGACCGCGCGGCGGTGAAGTGGCACGACATCGGCATCGAGATCATCAAGAACGATGCGGGTGAGATCGGCTATCGCGTATTTGTGGGCGGCGGCATGGGCCGCACGCCTTATGTCGCCAAGCTGATTGGCGCCTTTGTGACCAAGCCCGATATTCTCTCGTATATCGAGGCGATTTTGCGCGTCTATAACGAATATGGGCGGCGCGATAACATCCATAAAGCGCGGGTGAAAATTCTGGTGCACCAGTTGGGCGCCGATGAATTCCGCCGCCAGGTGGAAGCCGAATTCGTCGAGATCAAGAAAAAGGGCACGTTGCAGATTGCCCCGGAAGAATTGCAGCGGATCGAAGCCTATTTCGCCCCGCCCGCTTTTGAAGACCTGCCCGAAGAAAGCCCGGAGTTGGATGCGGCGGTGAAAGCCGACCCCGATTTTGCCGATTGGGTGAAGGTGAGCCTGACCCGGCACCGCGCACCGGGCTATGCGATCACCACCATCTCGCTGAAGCCGATTGGTATGACGACCGGCGACATCAGTTCCGACCAGATGGATGGCGTGGCGCAGATCATGGACGATTTCGGCTATGAGGAAGTGCGCGTCACCCATGAGCAGAACCTTGTGCTGCCGCATGTGCGCAAGAAGGATTTGCCGGCGCTCTATGCGCGGTTGAAGGCGCTGGACCTTGCCACCGCCAATGCCGGGCTGATTACCGACATCATCTGCTGCCCTGGCCTGGATTATTGCGATCTGGCCAATGCGCGCTCCATTCCCATTTCCATGGCGATTCAGAAGCGTTTTTCGGATCTCAAGCGCCAGCATGATCTGGGCGAAATCAAGATCAAAATGAGTGGCTGCATCAATGCCTGCGGCCATCACCATGCGGGCCATATCGGCATTCTGGGCGTCGATAAAAAGGGCGTCGAGTTCTACCAGATTCAGCTTGGTGGTTCGGGCGCGGAAGATGCCAGCGTTGGCGAGATCATGGGCCCCGGTTTCGGCAAGGACGAAATTGTCGATGCGGTGGAACGGGTGGTCGAGACCTATGTGAAACTGCGCGAGCCGGGCGAGCGCCTGCTCGATACCTATCGCCGGGTCGGCATGGCCCCGTTCAAGAACATGGTCTATCAGGAACAGCTTCATGCCGCTTATTAAGAACGGCGCGTTTGTCGCCGATCGCTTCATCTTCATTCCCGAAGGTCAGGCGTTCCCGGAAGATGGCGGCGTGATGGTGACGCTGGAGCGTTTTCAGAGCGAGCGTGAGACCCTGCTTGCCCATCACCGGCCATTGGCGGTGCGGCTGGCGGCGGGGGACAACCCCGAAGTGTTGAAGGACGACCTTGGCGCAATCGCGGCCATTGCGCTGGAGTTCCCCGTCTATAAGGACGGGCGCGCCTTCTCCTGGGCGCGGATGCTGCGCGACCGCTTTGCCTATCAGGGCGAGATCCGCGCGGTCGGGCATTTTCTCTATGACCAGCTCGCCTTCATGGTGCGGGTGGGGTTTGACGCCTTCGACGTGCGCCAGGACTTCCGCATTGAGGAATTTGCCCGCGCGCTGGGCGAGATGACCTATGTCTACCAGCCCAGCGTGGACCGCCGCAAAACGGTGATCGATATTCGCTGGGACAAATAAGGCGGGCGGGCCAAACCTGCCCGCTGAACCTGCCGCTTGACCCCCCACCCCCCCGGCCTTAAGAGCGCGGCCATGAACACGCGCCCGACCATTGTCAAAGACCTGCCGCGCTTTTCCTCCGTCGAACAGGTGATCGAGGAGCTGAAGCCCGTACGCCCGACCTATGTGCTGCACCCGGAAAAGTTCCAGGTGGCGGGCAAGCGGTTCCTTGACGCTTTTCCGGGCGACACGCTGTATGCGGTGAAGGCCAACCCACATCCGCTGGTGTTGGAGCAGGTGTGGGCCAGCGGCATCCGCCATTTCGACACCGCCTCTCTGGCCGAGATCGAACTGGTGCGCGGGATGTTCCCCACAGCGAAGTGCCATTTCATGGCGCCGGTGCGGCTGCCCGGTGCGGCGCGGGCGGCGTTTCATGACCATGGCGTGACCGATTATGTGATCGATTGCGATTTCATGCTCGACCAGTTGCTGGAAGAAACCGGCGATCCTTCCAGGCTGCGTGTCTTCGTGCGCATTGCAACACCTTTGGGCGGCGCGGTGCTGGAGCTTTCGAGCAAGTTCGGCACCACCCCTGAAGATGCGGCGCGGCTTTTGAAACGCGTGGCCGATGCGGGCGCGGCGCCCTGCATTACTTTTCATGTCGGCTCGCAATGTCTTTCGCCGTTCTCCTATGCGCAGGCCATTGAGATGGCGCGGCGCACTGCGGCGCTGGCGGGTGTGAAGATTGCGGCGCTGGATATTGGCGGCGGTTTTCCCGGCCCCTATCCCGGCAATGATGTGCCGCCCTATCACTGGTATTTCGATACCATTCGCGAAGCACTGGCGACGTTGCCGGAGTATGAAAATCTGCCGGTGTTGTGCGAACCGGGGCGGGCGCTGATTGCCGAAGGCTTATCGCTGGTGACGCAGGTGACCTTGCGAAAAGGCGACAGCCTTTACATCAATGACGGCGTTTATGGCAGCTTTGACGAACTCACTTTGCCCGGCTGGACGGCGGATTATGCGTTGCAGACGCTGACGCTCGATGGCAATGGCCGCGCACGGCCGAAGCTTGGCACGCCCAAGGCGTTCCGCGTGTACGGGCCGACCTGCGATACGCTGGACGTGCTGCCGCGGCCCTTGCAAATGCCCGACACCATGGCGCCGGGGGATTTTATCGTGTTCAGCGATGTCGGCGCCTATTCGGTGGCGGTGCGGACGGAATTCAACGGCTTCTTCCCCGACGACTGGGCCTATGTCGGCGTTTAACTGATTTTTAACGGCACAGAACTTTAACCGCTGCGGGCGTAGCGTTCGGCCATGCTGAACGCGAAGGAACGCCTCACCCGCCTTGTCAGCCTTGCCGCCGAACCGACGGTGGAAGCGCGCAACACCATGATCGGCGAGCTGACGGACTTTCTCGCCAACTGGCCGGACGAACTTCCGCACGCCATGCGCGCCACGCTGGAAAATCTTTTGCGCCGCAAGCAGCGTGAGGCGGCGGCGGGCAATCTGGATGAGCGGGCGTTGCTCGAAATCGCGCGCAGCAACACCGATTGGGCGGTTGAGTTTGCCGGGTTCATTGGCGTTGATCTGGCACTGACACAAAAAATTCTGCATGAGCCCACCGGCCAGGCACTCGCCATGGCCTGCAAGGCCGCATACCTCAGCCGCACCGCTTTTTCGGCGCTCGCCGTTCTGGCCGCGCGCGACCAGATGCCGGATGCCGACGACATGTATGCCAAGCTTGCCAATTACGACGCGGTTTCCCGCAGCGAGGCGATTGCCACGCTGGAGGACTGGCGGCAGGGACGCGCCACGCGGGCGGCGTGAAGCCTAGGCCTGCACATCGCTGCGTTCACGCGTTTTGGCGAAGCGTAACTCTGCATAGCGGTCGCTGACATAGCCCATCTCCCAACTGCTTTTGGCGAGGAAGACGGGGGCGCCGTCGCGGTCTGTTGCCATCTGGTTGCGATAGGCGGCGTAGAATTTTTCGAGGGTTGCGTCTTCGCCGCTGACCCAGCGGGCGGTGTCGTAGGGGCTGGGCTCGAGGCTGGCGTCGAGGCCGTATTCGGCGCGCAGGCGTGAGCGCAACACATCGAGTTGCAGCGCGCCGACCACGCCGACGATCCAGTTGGCGCCCAGCATCGGTTTGAAGACCTGCGTCACGCCTTCTTCGGCGAGGCTTTCGAGCGCGCGGGTGAGGTGTTTCTGTTTCATCGGGTCGGCGAGTTTTACGCGGGAGAGAATTTCCGGCGCGAAATTGGGGATGCCGGTGAAGACCGTGGTGCCGGTTTCCGACAGCGTATCGCCGACGCGCAAGACGCCGTGATTGGGGATGCCGATAATGTCGCCCGGCCAGGCTTCATCGACGGTTTCGCGTTCCTGCGCGAAGAACAGGATCGGGTTGTGGATGCCGATGGCTTTGCCGGTGCCCGATTGTTTCAGCTTCATGCCGCGTTTGAATTCGCCCGAACACAGGCGCAAAAACGCCACCCGGTCGCGGTGGTTCGGATCCATATTGGCCTGCACTTTGAAGACGAAGCCGGTGACTTCGTTTTCTTCGGGATGCACCACACGGTTTTTGGCGCTTTGGGCGCGCGGCGGCGGGGCGTGTTCGGCGAGGAAGCTGATCAGCTCCTTGACGCCGAAATGTTTGAGCGCCGAGCCGAAAAACACCGGGCTCAAATGGCCTTCGCGATAGGTGGCCAGATCGAAGTGCGGCAGGCCTGCGCGGGCAAGTTCGACTTCCTCGTCCAGCTTTGCTTTCACATCGGCGGGAAGAACGCTAGCGAGCGTGTCTTGCCCGACGCTTCCTTTTTGGCCGAAGACGGCGAACTGATCGGAATGCAGATCGAGCACGCCCTTGAAGTTCAGCCCCATGCCTGCGGGCCATACCATGGGGGCACATTCCAGTTGCAGCTGGTCGGAAATTTCGTCCAGCAGCTCAAACGTATCGCGGGCCTCGCGGTCCATCTTGTTGATGAAGGTGACGATGGGGATATCGCGCAGGCGGCAGACTTCGAACAGTTTGCGGGTTTGCGTTTCGATGCCTTTGGCGGCATCGATCACCATCACCGCGCTGTCGGCGGCGGTGAGCGTGCGATAGGTGTCTTCCGAGAAATCTTCGTGGCCCGGCGTATCGAGCAGGTTGAAGATGGCGCCGTGATACTCGAACGTCATTACCGCGCTGGTGACGGAGATGCCGCGCTCCTGCTCGATCTTCATCCAGTCCGAGCGGGCGCGCCGCGCCTCGCCGCGCGCCTTCACCGCGCCCGCCGCCCTTATGGCCCCGCCCAGCAGCAGCAATTGCTCGGTCAGCGTGGTTTTGCCGGCGTCGGGGTGCGAAATGATCGCAAAGGTCCGGCGTTTGGCGGCTTCGGTGGCGGGGGTGTGGGGCGGGTGCATGGCGGCGTGGGGGATACAGGAGCGGGGGTGAAATGTCATCCCCGGGGGTGGGAGATGGTTTGAGAGAAGGCGGTTGAACGTTCCACCTGGGCCGTTCATACGCTGGCGCTATGAACTCCCTCGCTTCGCTCGCCGGGGATGACAGTGAGGGTTTACACGATCGGGTCGTCCACGAAGGCGCGGCCTTTGCGGTCTTCGATTTCCACGATCCAGAGGTCGGGGTCGTATTTCATCTGCTTGTCGAAATAGGCCTGTGCGGCCTCTTCGGTTGCGCTGTCGCCGAGGGTTTTCATCCAGACGAGGTCGCCCTCCCCGCGTCTGGCCTGCATCAGCACCATGCTGGTTCCGTCCAGCCGGGCGATTTTGAGGAAGACGGCGCCTGCCTCCTCCGAGCCTTTTTTGACGACATAGGCGGATGCGCCTGCCACTTCGGCACGGCGAATGAGGGCGCGAACGAAAATTCCGGCTTTGAGGCGAGGTGTCATGGCAAGGGCATAGCAAATTTTTGCCCTGGCTGCCGATGCCGGTTTCTACGCCGCGCCGCGTAAGTCGGAACGGTTGGTGGAGAAGGTGGCGGCCAGTTCGGCGGACATCACCGCTTCGCCCCGCTCCGGGGCGGTGGTGGAGAGCGCGTGGGGCAGGCGCACACGGACGATGGTGCCTTCGCCCAATGTGGAGTCGATGATCAGTTCGCCGCCATGCATGCCTGCCAGCGCGCGCACCAAGGCAAGGCCGAGGCCGGTGCCTTCCTGGGCGCGGACGTGTTCGTTTTCCACCTGTTCGAAAGGCTGGCCCAGCCGTGTCACATCGGCCTGCGAAATGCCGACGCCGGTGTCGGCCACCGCGATTTCGATGCCGCCTTCAAAGCGTACGGCGGTGATGCGCACATCCCCGCCTTTGGGGGTGAACTTGATGCCGTTGGACAACAGATTGATCAGGATTTGTTTGATGGCGCGCCGGTCGGCGACGATGGTGGAGGCGCTTTGCGCGATGGCCGCTTTCAGCGTCACGCCCTTGCGTTCGGCGGGCATTTTGACAAAGCGCAAGGCTTCACGCGTGACGTCGGAGAAATCGAACGTCTCGGTGCTGATTTCGAACTTGCCGGCTTCGATCTTCGACATGTCGAGCACGCCATTGATCAGTTCGAGCAAATGGCCGCCGGATTCATGGATCAGGCGGGCATATTCGACATAACGCGGGCTGCCGAGCTTGCCGAACATTTCATGCGTCATCACTTCGGAAAAGCCGATGATGGCATTGAGCGGAGTGCGCAGTTCATGGCTCATATTGGCCAGAAAGCGCGATTTGGAGCGGTTTGCGGCCTCTGCCATGTCACGCGCTTCGACCAGTGCAAGGTCATGGGCCTTGCGTTCGGAAATATCGCGGGTGATGGCGACCATGTTGTGTTTGCCATCGGCGCGGGTGGCGGGGCGGCAGCGGATTTCGGTCCACACAAAGCTGCCATTGCCGCGGCGCAGGCGAATTTCAGCAGAAGCGGCGCGGCCAAAATAACTTGCGCGCACAAACACCGATTGCAGCGTTTTGAGATCTTCGGGGTGGGCGAGCGCGATGGGGGCCTGCCCGATCAACTGTTCAGGCGTAACACCCAGCAGTGTTTCAGACGCGGGGCTTGCATAGCGGATGGTGCCATCGGGCGCGTGGCGGGTGATCAGATCCATCGCGTTATCGGCGAGGAAACGATACATCTGCGCGCTCTCGGCCACCTTCTTGTCGGCGGCGCGCTGACGATCCTGGGCGGCGGCGGCAACAAAGGCCGCCTGCACCACGGCGGCGAGAATGGAGGCGGCATAAAGCTGCCAGGCGGGCAGCGGCAGGCGTGATTCCGGCAAGGCGCCCAGCGCCTGCATGGCGGTGACCAGCACCAGCGCCACACCGGCAGCGATTCCGGCGCGCAGCACTGCGGGGCGGCCACCGGCGAGCGCCGCTTCCGCGGGCACCAGCACAAACCACACCATCAGCGGCGAATTGAGCCCACCGGTCAGGGCTGCGAGATAGCCGATCAAGGCGGCAAAAATTGCCAGCGCGGCGGATTCGAGGTCTTCCAGCGCGATGTCGGTGAAGGCGAAAATGGCGAGCACCGCAGGGGCCATCAAGCCCACAATGGCTGCGCCTTCCGCGGCATGGGGCCAGCCGACAAGGGCCAGAAAGGCGAGCGCCAGAAGCGCGCCAAGGCCCGCTTTTGCAATCTGGATCGAAAAGAAGCGCTGGCGGGCGGCCCAGTCTTCTTTCGAAAAACGTTCCTTGCCGACAAACCATTTGCCGATTGCGAACGATTTCATCACCGCGCCGCCTTTGTTTTCGCGTGCCTGACCAGTGTCCTGCGGTCATGCTTAACGATTGTTGAAGACTGGCGGATTTATTTGCCAATTCTTCAACATAAATGGAGCGTTAAGTTTACCTTCCGGTAACCATGTTCAGCCGCAATTGTCCGATTTTGCAACGATTCTCTAAGCCTCGGCGTGCAAACTGAGGGTTGCAATGAACGGGCTGGGGATGGGGTGACGCGCGTGCCAGTTGCGGCCACCCGCATGATACCGATGGGACCAACGGAACTTTTGCCGGCGCTGACGCCGGAGCCGGATCTGGCTTGCCTGCCGCAGGCGCTCGATGCGTTGCGCGTGGCCATTACGGTGCATGACGCGGCGTTGAAGCTCGTCTATGCCAACCAGCATTACAACTATCTGTTCCGCGCCATGCCCGATCGCCAGACGCTGCTCGGAATCGACTATGCGGCACTGATCGCTCTGGAGGTTTCGCGCGGCGAAATTGCCAATGCTGAATTGATCGCGGGCGTCGATCCGTTCATCGCCCGGCGTGTGGCGCAATTGCGGCCCGGACAATTTCATCCGATGGATATTGCCTTGCGCGACGGGCGCGTGGCCGAACTCAAGGCGCGCCAGACCCAACAAGGCGGCTGGATCGTGGTGTGGAGCGATGTGACGGCGGCCCGCCATGCGCTGATGCGCTTTGAAGATGTGACCGAACTTTCCACCGACGCACTGGCCTTTTTCGACCGGCACGAAAGGCTGATCGCCTGCAATGACGGCTACAGGCAGCTTATCGGCGTCGCCAATGCCGACACGCTGAAGGGGCGCAGTTTTGCCGAGATTTATCAACTGGCGCTGGACAGCGGAAAGTTCGAGCGCGAACCCGCTATGGAATTGCGCCTTGCGCTGCATCGCAAAGCGGTCTCGGCCTATCGGCTGCATGCGACCTCGGGCGAAACCTATCTGGTGCGGGACCGGCTGACGCGCGATGGCGGACGGGCGGTGATTTTTACCGATGTGACCGACACCCATCGCACCGAAGCCGCCCTGAACCAGCAAACCGCAGCCCTTGCGCGCAGCCGCAAGGCGATGGAGGCGCTGGAAGCACAAACCGCGCGCCAGGCCGATTATCTCGCCGATCTGACGAAGAAACTGGGCGCTGTCGAAGCGGAGGCCGGAACCGCCAAGACTGCGCTGTTGCGCACCATGAGCCATGAATTGAAAACCCCGCTCAATGCGATCATCGGGTTTGCCGATCTGCTGCGCAAACCAGGGGCGCAATGGTCGCCGGAAAAGATCGAGGAATATGCCGGATTGATCCATACCGGCGGGCACAATCTGTTGCGGTTGCTGAACCAGATTCTCGATCTCACGCGCATCGCGGGCGGGCGTTATGCGGTGTATCGCGCGCGGCTGGATGGCGGGGCGATTCTGCGGGCCATGCCCGACTGTTTTGCCGAACGGGCGCGCGCAAAATCCATCCGCATCGACGTGTCGGACTGTGCGCCGGGCGTGCTGGCCGATGCCGATGAAAGTGCTTTGCGCGTGATTCTCAGCCAGCTGATCGACAATGCGCTCACCTTCACGCCCGCGGGCGGCACCATCCGCTTGCAGGCGGTCAGCGCGAATGCGCGGGTGCGCTTTGTGGTGGCCGATACCGGGCCGGGGGTGGCGGCCGCGGATCTGGCGCGCATTCTGGAGCCTTTTGAGCAGGGTGCGCGCAGCATCAGCGACCATCAGGGTGGGGCCGGACTCGGCCTGACCCTCGCCAAGGCGCTGGCCGAACTGCAGGGCGGCGGGCTGACGGTGCAGAGCGCGGAGGGCGAAGGCTTCACCGCTGTCGTGGAACTTTTGCGGGCGTGATTGAGGCACAATATTGCGCTGCGACAAAAGTCCCAGAACGCTATAAATCACGTCTTAAGTCCTAGTTTTCGGCATCTTTTTGGAAATATTTTTTAACCATATTTTCCGTTATTTAACAGGCATTTATGAGCTTTCCGCGGAGCGGATTTACGCTCTGGGCGAAAAAATTTTCGGATTCGCTATCGAACACCTGAAAATCTATAGGATAGTTGTCCCACGCAAGACACTGCGGCACAGAACAAGGGGACAACATGAGACGCGTTGGGGCTTCAAAAAAAAAGACGGTGGGGGAAAACAAGCGGGTCGGGCTGGCGCAGGCCGTGGTGGCAAGCGCCTATGGCGTGCCCTTGCGCGACATGCGCACACGCACCCGCAAAGGCTCGGCGCAGGAGGCGCGGCAACTCGCGACCTATCTGGCGCGGGTGGTGTTTGAAATTGGCTTGCGGGAACTCGCCCGCGAAACCGGCCGCAGCCCCGGCACCGCCTGCCACGCCTGCCGCCGGGTCGAGCAGCGCCGCGACCTGCCCGAATTCGACCGCGCCGTTGAATATCTCGAAATGCAATTGCGCGCCGCCGCCGGGAGAGCCCTGTGATGAAAAACGAAAATGTGATGGAAGACGAAAAACTCACCCGCCGGGCGCGCCAGGTGCTGCGCAAACTTTCCGCGGGCGCAAAGCTGCTGCATCTCGATTCCCAGCATTACGGCTTGCGTGTGCAGGGCAGCGCGCGCAATGCGTTGCGGGTCGAGCGCCATCTGGTCGATGCGTTCATCGCGCGCGACTGGATCAGGGGCTCGCCCATTCGTGGCTATGGCCTCAGCGATGCCGGGCGCGGCTGGCTGGAACGCGCAGGCTGCAGCCACGGCTCGCCCTTTCTGGCGCAGCATCGCAAGACCGGCACGCGCATCATTACCGATGACCACGGCATTGAACGCAGCGTGGAGGTGAACGACGCGGAGTCTCCGCTGGCCTGGCTGAAACGGCGCAGGCTGATTGACGCGATGCAGTTCGAGGCTGGTGAAACCCTGCGCCGGGATTTCACGCTGGCGCGGCTGGAGCCACGGCTCGGCATCGACCTTCAGGCCCCCGTCGTTCTGGGCGGGGTGCCGGCATCGGGCGATTTTTCCGACATGGTGATGGCGGCCAAGCAACGCTTCGCGGCGGCGCTGAAAGCCCTGGGGCCGGGGCTGGCCGATCTGTTGTTCGATGTCTGCTGTCATCTGACGCCGCTTGAAGGCATCGAGCGGCAACAGGGCTGGCCGCAACGCTCTGCCAAGGTGGTGCTGCGCATCGCGCTGGACCGCCTGGGCGAGCATTATGGGCTTTGCACCACCGCGCCGCCGCGCGCCGACATGCGCCGATGGGCGGCGGAAGGAAACCCGGCGTGAGCCCCTGTGTGATCGGGCAAAAAAAATCGGCGACGCAGCGCGCCGCCGATTCATTTACCCGCGAGGGGAAATGCCTATTTCCGGCGACGGCGCAGCACGCCGAAACCGGCAAGGCCTGCGCCCATCAGCGCCAATGTCATCGGTTCGGGGGTGACGGTCACATCGACGTTACCGATCATGATGCCCCACTTCGGATCGTTGTCGCCGCCGGTGAAAGTGAGCGTGGTCAATGTGTCATTGGCGAAGAAATCGAACGACTGGCTCAGATAGTTCATCGATTGCCGGGTCGTGTTGTTCAGCACGGTGTCATAGCTGAAACCCTGCGACTGGCCGCCAGCAGAGACCGTGCCAAGCTTCAGGCTTCCGCCGCCATCGGGATTGCCCGAGACCATGAAGGTCACGCGATAGGCCTGCCCCACGACGCTTGTGAAGGTGGTGGAGATGGAGCCGGGAGAAAAACCGGCAAGATCGACGCTATAGCCGCCGCCCGGAGGGGCTTGCGAGGGCGTGTTGTCAACATCGATGCTGCCGGAATTGATGGTCCAGTCGAACACGCGGGCATCGCCGGCATAGTAGGTGCAGAAAGATGCGCAGGCGGACGAAAAATTGCCGTTGGACACCAGATTTGCTTGCGCCGGGACACTGAGGGCGAGAGCAGGAAACATCAGTGCGGCGAGAAGCGATACGCGGCGAGGTGACAGGGCCATGCGGTACTCCGGTGCGCGGGTTTGTGCAAATTGCTTCGAACGCAAAGCAACATTCGGGCCACGCCGTTAAGCGCCTGAAATCGCACACACCGATGATGGGCTTGGGGAGACCGTGTAAGATGCGCTTACGGTTTTGGGGCGAGATGCAGCAGATATTTGTGCACGCCATCCAACACCAGCGCGCGCTTCTGGTTGTGCACCGTCGCGCGCATGACGACGAGGCCGGTGCTGCGCTGGGGACTCAACTCGATGATTTCGAGCGCGGGGTACAGCGTATCGCCGGGATAGACCGCCTTGAGAAATTTGGCGCTGACCTCCACAAAACCGATCAGCGCTTCGCCCACGACATGGGGAAACAGGCCCGCTCCCGCCGCGGTGAAGGCCAGCACCTGAAGGCCATGGGCCAGCGGCGCGGGATGGCCGAGGCGTTTGCAATATTCGACATCATAATGGATTGGGTGATTGTCGAGGCTCACGGTCTGGAAGGCGGTGAAGTTGCCATCGCCCAGCGTGCGCGACGGATTGCGGAAGATTTCGCCCACGCGCAATTCGTGGAAGGCGCGCAAGGTGATGGTGCGGTGGGCCGCAGGGTCGAACTGGTCCGTCATCGGCAGATCATGGGCGGCAGGATGGGCCGGTTGTCAAATATTGCGCAAAAGGCTGCCGCCGCGTTCGCGCTGGCTTTGAGCAATATCGGCGCGAACCTGGGAAATATCGGCGAGCACGGCGGTTTGCAGCGCCGCAAGCACGCCTGAGACGGGGGCACCCTGCCCGTTTTCACCGGCCTGATGCGGGGTCAGCATCAATACCGCCACGAAACCTATGAGTGCCCGAACGATCAAATCCACCACCTCTAACGGATCGACCATAGGCCAATCCGTTTTGCGCAGGGCTGAACTGATCGGTTAAACTTGTATATATTAAGGCGGATCGGTCCATTGCTGCTCAAAAGGCAAACACATGTCTGCCCATTTGGTTCATGTTCGAGGCAAATTTGATTAAAATTGCGTACAATGCGGGCGCGAGGACCGAAAGTTCTGGCACGCGGTTTGTGCAGGCTACGCCAGAAAGATAAAACGGGCCGATGAAGACTTTGCGCGTGTTCACTCTTGGTTTTGCCGTTCTCGCCCTTTCGGCGTGTGGGATATTTTTGTCGCCCAAGGAAAAGGCGATGCAGAAAGATCCGAATTACCAGAGCGGTTACAGCGATGGCTGCGCCTCGGCCAATGCGCAGGACACCAATTATCGCGAGGGCTCCACGGTACGCGAAGATGCGCTGTTCAACGCCAGCAAGCCGTATCGCAGTGGCTGGCATTCGGGCTTTTCAGCCTGCCGCAGCGGCTATGCGCGAGAGCCGGGCAATCAGCGCGGGCCGATGCCTTCCAGCGGGCCGATGCATTGAACCGAAATGAAAAGGGCCGCAAAGATTGCGGCCCTTTTTTAGTTCAGGAATATTCGCGATCATCCCACCACGGGTAATAGGGCGGCAGGTCCTTGCTGACGACATCCGGGAAGTTTGCTTTGCGCTTTTCGAGGAAGGACACCACGCCTTCTTTCACATCGCCCGACGCGCCGCGCGAATAGATGCCGCGGCTGTCGATCTTGTGCGCTTCCATCGGGTGATCGGTGGCGGAGAGGCGCCACATCATCTGGCGGATCAGCGCGATGGAGACCGGCGCGGTGTTATCGCGGATTTCGGCGGCGAGTTCATAAGCGCGCGCCAGGAGTTGATCGGGGGCCACGACCTCTTTGACCAAGCGGCCCGCCAACGCTTCCTTCGCATCGAACACGCGGCCGGAGAAGCACCATTCGAGTGCCTGCGAAATGCCGACGATCTTGGGCAGGAACCAGCTGGAGCAGGCTTCCGGCACGATGCCACGCCGTGAGAACACGAAACCGAAACGTGCGGTTTCGCTGGCGAGGCGGATGTCCATGGCAAGCTGCATGGTGGCGCCGATGCCGACGGCGGGGCCGTTGACGGCGGCGATGACGGGTTTGAGACATTCATAGATCGCGAGCGTCACCCGGCCACCGCCATCGCGTACATAGTCGGCGCTCCAGTCGATGTCCGATCCTTCGGTGCGTTTGCGCTCGGGACGGTCGTCGCGTTTTTGGGCGTCGAACGTATCGGCGCCCGAGGACAGGTCGGCACCGGCGCAAAAGGCGCGGCCCGCGCCGGTGACG